>CBAAAS010000057.1:0-9841 GCA_964658855.1 uncultured Mycobacterium sp. | reverse complement strand
TGAGCGTCCGTCCTGACCGCCACGGCGGATCGGCAGAGGGCGGCGCGATCTCCGTGCGGTCGGTGCGGGTTAGCGCTGCGGTCGACGGGAAATGCCCCGCGCCTGCGCATCCGGCGGCCGAAGGCTCGCATCACCAGCCGCCGCGCGGGCAGGTCGCCTCAGTCACCGGCAACACCATCACGTTGAACAACACTGATGCGCAGGGCAATCCAGCGCAGACGAGCGTCAGTGTCACCGACACCACCACGTACACCAAGCAGACACAGACCGACGCGCACGCGATCGTTCAAGGCGAATGCATTGCGGCGCACGGCACCCGGGACAGTGGCGGTGCGTTGCAGGCGACGAACATCAGCGTGCAGCAGGCCGACAACGGCAACTGCCCGGAGCCGGGCGGAAAGCACCACCGGCACTAGCCGCCCGCCCGATCAGTACGACCGCGGCAACCCGAGGCTGTGCTGAGCAATGTGATTGAGGATCATCTCCCGGCTGATCGGCACGGTCTTGAACAACCGGACGAACTCGTACATGTTGGCCAGCGCGACCTCTCTGGTGAAGCCGGCGCCGCCATGCACCTCGATGGCCTGATCGAGACAGCGAATGGCGGCGTCGGCGGACAGGAACTTGGCCATGTTGCTCTGCTCGCCCGCGTCGGTCCCGGAGTCGTATCCGGCGGCGGCGTGTCGGGTCATCAGCCGCGCGGCCTCGAGGCCGATCTTGGCTTCCGCCAACGGATGCGCGAGGCCCTGGTGGGCCCCGATCGGCACCTGCCACACCCGGCGCTCGCAGGCGTACGCGACCGCTTTGTCGAGTGCATAGCGGCTCACGCCATTGCAGATTGCGGCGATGATCACCCGCTCCGGATTCATCCCGTCGAAGGCGACCCGCAGACCGTTGCCCTCGCCGCCGACCAGCCGGTCCGCCGGGACCGCCACCTCATCGAAAAAGACCGTGAACGATTTGTCGGTGATCTCGAACGTCATCGGAATGCGGTGCATCTCGATGCCGGGGGTGTCACGGTCGACGAGGAACAGCGAAAGCTGTGCGCGGCCTTGGGCGTCGGTGCCGGTGCGGGTGACGACCAGCAGGGCGTCCGCCTGGTCGGCGGCCGTGATGTAGGTCTTCTGGCCGCTGATGAAGTATTTGTCGCCGTCGCGGTGTGCGGTGGTGGCCAGCTTGTGACTGTTGGACCCGGCGTCGGGTTCGGTAATCGCGAACGCGATCTTCGTCGTTCCCGCGGCCATCGGCGCCAGCCACTGCTGCTTCTGCTCATGGGTCGCGTGCCTGGCCAGCAGGCTGCCGACAATTCCGGGCGAGATCATCAGCATGATCTGCGGGCAGCCCGCCGCGGCGGCCTCTTCGGCGACGATATTGAGCGCACTCAATCCCATTCCGCCGCCGCCGTATTCCTCCGGCAGGTTGACGCCGACGAACCCACCGGCCGCCAGGGCATTCCACAGCTCGGTGGGATGCTCCAGCGTTTCGCTGCAACGGGTGAAGTAGTCGTTGCCGAATTCGGCCACGATCCCGTGCACCGACTGACGCAGCTCGGCTTCTTCGGTATCGGTGAGGATCATCGGAAGTCCATCCAGTGTCCGTGTGGGGTGAAGCCGAGTAGGAACGGGATCTCGATCCGGCAGATCGGGCCCTCGGTGATGTCGTCGGTATCGAAAATGGCAAATTCGCCGAGGTTTTCGGTCCACCGCGAGATCGGCACCATCAGGTATCCGTCACCTTCCGGCGCATCGGGGCCACGCGGCACGAAGGTCGGCTCCATCACCAGCGAAGGTCGATCGTGGCGCAACCGGTACCGCTGCTCGTCGCCGCTGTGCCGGTCCCGCACGACCAGGCTGTGCATCCGCATGCCCTTGCCTTTGGCATCGCCGCCGATCAGGTATCCCCACCGCTGCCCGTGCCCGTAAAAGCGCTCGTCGACCTTGGGTAGCTCGCAGGGCCGGTCGTCGAGCTGTTCGGATTTCACGCTTCCCGCGTTCAGGTCGACGGTCCAGCGCCCGAGCGTGCTGCGGGCCAGGTTGAAGAACAGTTGGACATCTTCACCTTGAAATCCGTCGATGTCCAACGGGAACGGCGGTCGCTCGAAGATCGGGGCTTCCAAGGTCAGGGTGTCGCCGTCGACGTCGGCGGCCAGCGTGTGCATCACGTATTGCTGCTCGATATCCGCTGTGATCCAGCGAATCTCGCCATTCTCGATGTCGCCGCGAGGTACCAGCGCCAGCGTGATCGGCAGTTCCGGCTGCCAGCCCTGCACCGACTCCCCCCGCTCGATCCGATCCGGGTCGAAAGCAAAACCTTGGAACGGCAGCACCATCCAGTCCTTCGTGAGCCACATGTCGTGTACTTCGGAGGTGTACGGCGCATCCCAGAGTTCGCGCGATACGACCGTCCCGTCCGGTTGCACCACGTGGACGGTGACATAGGGCTGGTGGTTGCTGTAGGCCCAGCCGTACAGCGTTCCGCTGGCACTGTCCCACTTCGGATGTGCGGTAAACGCCGCGTCGCCGTAGCCGGCCGGGTCGAAGATTCCACGGGACAACTGCGGCGACCACGACACCAGGCCGCGGGTCTGCAGCGTGATCGGGTCCAGCGCCACCGGCGGGCTGCCCTGCTCGCCCGACGCAAGGATCTCCCCCGCGAACGGGAAGCAGTTGATGTTGTTGGCTCCCTGCGGAATTCCGCGGGTGTGCTCGTCGGGCACGGCGGCGCCGAACCCGATGTTGCGCCAATCGGTCCAGTCGCCGTCGGACCAGGAGAACATCCCCCGCTGGTGCTTGTCCTCGAGGAGATATTTGGGCGTGCGGACCCAACGGTTACGAAAGTCGGCGCGGCCGTTGTCGAACGTGAGGCCTTGGACCATGCCGTCCATTGCCAGCAGCCCATTGGCGCCCTGACGGGTGGGCCGCTTGAACGTCGGACCGACCCGATAGAAGCCGCCGGCCAGGTCTTTGGGGATCTCACCGAAGGTAGTCACACAGTCTTCGACGGTCGCCTCGAACCGCATCGGTCGGAAGGCTCCAGTGAGCACGGCGGTATCTGGGACATTGACCATGACACTTAGTATACTAAGCCGCATGACTGTAGCCAACCCCTCGTCGCCCGCCCGCCTACCCGACGTGGTCGCCGGCACCCTGCGCCGGCGGATTCTGTCCGGCGAACTCTCGCCGGGCGACTGCTTGCCGACCGAGGGTGAGTTGATCAGCCAACTCGGGGTCAGTCGTGAAACGGTCCGCATGGCGCTTCGCCTGCTGGACGCCGAGGGGCTGACCACGACCAGCCAGGGTCGCAGCGGCGTGCGCATCCGCCACCCCGAACCCGAGCGGGTCGCGCGCTCATTGGTGCAGCTGTTCACCCTCACCGGCGCGACGTGGGGTGACCTGCTGACCTTTCGCATCATGCTCGAACCCGCGGCCGTGGCGCATGTCGCCGAGCACGCGACCACGCCGCAGCGGGAACGTATCGTCGCCGTCGCCGAGGGTGGCATCGCCGCCGACGGGACGGGGTATCACGAATTTCACGAGCTTCTGGTGCAAGCCAGTGGAAATCCGCTTCTCACAACGGTATTGGCTGCCGTCGAACAGGCGGTGCGCTGGGCTGCCGCCGAGCAGGACATCACTCAGTACGACCGCGACGAAGCCGCCAGATCGCATCGCGCAATCGCCGCCGCCATCTTTGCGAAAAATCCTCAGAAGGCGCAGCGCCGGATGGAACAGCATCTCGCGGCCGCCCTGCGACATGTCGAAGAGTCAGGACTGCGTGGGGCGTCGATGATCCCGCCGTCACGGTGGCAGGGCGAGAACGACGACCTGCCGTGGCGCTGACGCGCCGCTACTTCTTGCCGCGCCAGGCGCGTTCGAACGGCAACCGCCAAGAGCGTGGGGCGATCAGCGGATGGACCGCGTTGGGTCCCCATGAATCGATGTCGTAACTGCGTACCGGCGGTGGATCCTCGAGCAACGGCGCCGAAACCTCCCAGAGCCGTTCAATGCCCTCCGCGGTGTTGTACAACGTGCGGTCGCCGCGCATCGCGTCCAGAATCAGCCGTTCGTAGGCTTCCAGGACGTCGGCGGCATGGCCGCTCTCTTCCATGGTGAACTGCAAGCTGAGCTTGTCCAGCTTCATGCCCGGCCCCGGCCGCTTGCCGTAGAACGACAGCGACATCTTGGACACGTCGGCGAGGTCGAAGGTGAGGTGATCCGGACCCTTCTGTCCCACACCGGATCCCGGCGGGAACATGCTTCGCGGTGGCTCGTGGAAAGCGATCGAGATGATGCGCTGGCCTTCGGCCAAGCCCTTGCCGGTGCGTAGGAAGAACGGCACTCCCGCCCAGCGCCAGTTGTCGATCTCGCATTTGAGCGCGATGAAGGTCTCGGTGTCCGACTCCGGCGACACGCCCGGCATATCGCGGTAGCCACGATATTGCCCGCGGACCACGTGCTTGGTGTCGAGCAGGCGCATCGACCGAAACACCTTGTTCTTCTCGCTGCTGATGGCGTCCGACGCCAACTCGGTGGGTGGTTCCATCGCCACGAACGCCAGGATCTGGAACAGGTGGGTGACGACCATGTCTTTGAATGCGCCGACGGATTCGTAGAACTGGGCCCGATTTTCGACGGTTAGCCGCTCGGGAACATCGATTTGAATGTGATCGATGAACTGACGGTTCCAGATCGGCTCGAACAACCCGTTGGCGAACCGGAAGGCGAGAATATTTTGCGCAGCCTCTTTGCCGAGGAAGTGGTCGATCCGAAAGATCTGTTCCTCGTCGAATCGCTCGTGGATCGCCTTATTGAGCTTGCGTGCGCTGTCCAGGTCGACGCCGAACGGCTTCTCCATGATGACCCGCGAGTTCTCCGCCAGGTCCGCCTTATGCAGGGTGTCCATCACGGCCATCACCGCTTTGGGCGGGACGCTCAGATAGTGCAGCAAATGCACTTCACCGCCGAGCACCTCGGTCTGTTCGGCTACCGCGCTGGCCAGCGCTTCCGGACCGCTCTGCTGGGGAACGAAGGTCAAATTGGCGATGAACTGCTCGAAGAGCTCATCGGACACCGCGTGATGAGCGAATTCTTTGCAGGCTTTATGCGCCTGCTTGCGGAACGCGTCGGTATCGATCTCGTCGAGTGACGTGCCGATGACCCGCATCTCAGGGGCAAGTTTCGAGCACGACAGGTGAAGCAGACCCGGCAGCAACTTGCGCTGCGCCAAATCGCCTGTGGCGCCGAACATTACGACGACATGCGGAGGGACTTTAGTTCCGGACGGCGTGGGCCCGGGAGATTTCACGGCATCCGTCACATTCTCGATGGTAGCCAAGGCCGCTCGGATTTAAACCTTGCGCAGGTGAACACTGAGCGGCCAAGGCCAGCCGTCGCTACGGAGACTGGTACCAGCCTCGCTCATCGCCGTACCGCCAGCCGCAGGGCGTGTACTGGAACTTCGTACCGTCGTCGCCGCCGTAGCCCGGGCACATCGGGCTGTTCGGGGCAGGTCCGGGCGCCGGAGCTGGGGTGGGGTCTGCATTGGCGACCCCGGTGCCCATCAGCACGGTCGCTGCGCAAGCCCCGGCAAGCACCAGTTTCTTCATCAACATTCGATCTCCACTCTCGTCTGGTGCTGCAATTCTGCGGGAGATCTCCGGCGGGCGCGACACGAAGGCCAGCGACGACCGGGGACTTAACAGGACGTTTACAGGTCAGACGGTGAAGCCCAGCGCACGCAGCTGGTCGCGGCCGTCATCGGTGATCTTGTCCGGTCCCCACGGTGGATTCCACACCCAGTTGATCCGCAGCTCGTCGACCAGGCCCGCGCCGATCAGCGCGTTACGCGACTGGTCTTCGATGACGTCGGTCAGCGGGCAGGCCGGCGAGGTCAACGTCATGTCGATCAGCGCGACGGTCCCCTCCTCGGCGTCTTCGACGTTGACGCCATAGACCAGTCCCAGGTCGACGACGTTGATGCCCAGTTCGGGATCGACGACATCGCGCATCGCCTCTTCGATGTCACCGAGCAATTCGTTGTCCGGTGCCGCAATTTCACTCACCTGGTTACCTCTTCCACCTCGTGGCTCGCCTGGGCCAACGCATCCTTGAACGCCAGCCAGCCCAGCAGTGCGCATTTGACCCGGGCCGGGTATTTCGCGACGCCGGCGAACGCCACCCCGTCGCCCAGCACGTCTTCGTCGCCCTCGATATTTCCGCGCGACGACACCATCTCGCTGAACGCGGTGACGGTCTTCAACGCCTGCCCGACGCTCTGGCCGATCACCTGCTCCGTGAGGACCGACGTGGCGGCCTGGCTGATCGAACAACCCTGCCCGTCATAGGAGATGTCATCGACCGTCTCCCCGTCGGTCGACAGCGCCACCCGCAGGGTGATCTCGTCGCCGCACACCGGGTTCTTGTGATAGACCTCGGCGCCGAACGGCTCGCGCAGACCGCGGTTCTGCGGATGTTTGTAGTGATCGAGGATCACTTCCTGATACATCTGCTCAAGGCGCATGACGGATCACGCCCTACCGAAGAAATCGATGGCACGGCGGACTCCGGCGACCAGGCGATCGACCTCGTCCAGCGTGTTGTAGATCGCGAAGGATGCGCGCGCCGTGGCCGCGACCTCGAACCGGCGATGCAGTGGCATTGCGCAGTGGTGGCCGACCCGAACGGCGACCCCGTCGTCGTCGAGCACCTGGCCGACATCGTGTGCGTGCACGCCGTCGACCACGAAAGACACTGGCGAGCCACGGTTTTCCATGGTCTTGGGTCCGATGATCCGCACCTCGTCGATACCGGACAGGCCGTCGATCGCGGCGGCGACCAGTTCGCGCTCGTGGGCTTCGACGTCTGCCATGCCGATCGCGCCGAGATAGCGCGCAGCTGCTCCCAAACCGACAACCTGGGAGGTCATCGGAGTGCCGGCCTCGAAACGCTGCGGCGGCGCGGCGTATGTGGTGTCGTCCATCGTCACGGTCTCGATCATCGAGCCACCGGTGAGGAACGGCGGCAGCGTACCGAGCACGTCAGCGCGGGCGTAGAGCACACCGATTCCATTGGGGCCCAACATCTTATGGCCGGAAAACGCGCCGAAATCGACATCGAGGGCGTGAAAGTCGACCGGCTGGTGGGGCACCGACTGGCAGGCATCCAGCACGGTCAGGGCGCCGACCGCCTTGGCCCGCTCGACCAGCTCGGCTACCGGGGCAACCGCGCCGGTCACATTCGAATGATGGCTGAAGGAAACGACTTTCACGTTTCCGTCGAGCTGCAGCGAGTCCAGGTCGATGCGACCGTCGTCGGTGACGCCGTACCAGCGCAACGTCGCACCGGTACGCCGGGCCAGCTCCTGCCACGGAACTAGGTTGGCATGGTGCTCGAGCTCGGTGACGACGATGACGTCACCGGGCCCGACGGCATCATCGAAGCGGCTGTCCCCCAGCACGTAGGACACCAGGTTGAGTGATTCGGTGGCGTTCTTGGTGAAGACCAACTCCTCGGAGTCGGCACCGACGAACGCCGCGATGTCGGCACGACCCTGTTCGTAGGCGTCGGTCGCCTCTTCCATCAGCTGGTGCGCGCCGCGGTGCACCCCGCCGTTGGAGGTGAGCAGGAACTCCCGCTCGGCATCGAGCACCTGGACCGGCCGCTGCGATGTCGCGCCGGAATCCAAGTACGCCAGCTGGTTTCCGCCCCGCATGACGCGGTGCAGGATCGGGAAGTCGGCCCGGATCGCGGCGAGATCCAGCGCCGTCGAGGGAGTGGCCGAAACCGTCATGTCAGGCCCCCGAGGCGGCCGTCTGGGCGAAGCGTTCGTAGCCGTTTTCTTCGAGCTCATCGGCCAACTCCGGGCCGCCCGATTCGACAACCCGGCCGCCGACGAAGACGTGCACGAACTGCGGGCGGATGTACCGCAGGATTCGGGTGTAGTGCGTGATGAGCAAGACGCCACCGTGCTCGGCCTCTGCGTAGCGGTTGACGCCCTCGCTGACCACCCGCAACGCGTCGACGTCCAGACCGGAGTCGGTCTCGTCGAGGATCGCGATCTTGGGCTTGAGCAAGCCCAGCTGCAGGATCTCGTGGCGCTTCTTCTCGCCACCCGAGAAACCCTCGTTGACACTGCGCTCACCGAAGGCCTGGTCGATGTCCAGGTCCGACATGGCGGCCTTGACCTCTTTGACCCAGTGCCTCAGCTTCGGCGCCTCGCCTCGGACCGCGGTTGCCGCCGATCGCAGGAAGTTCGACATCGACACACCGGGGACCTCGACCGGGTACTGCATGGCAAGGAACAAGCCCGCTCTGGCGCGCTCGTCGACGCTCATCTCGAGGACGTCCGCACCGTCGAGCGTGATCGACCCGGAGGTGACGGTGTACTTGGGATGGCCGGCGATGGCGTAGGACAGCGTCGACTTGCCGGACCCGTTCGGGCCCATCACAGCGTGGGTCTCCCCGGAGCGCACCGTCAGGTCGACGCCCTTGAGGATCGGAACTTCCACGCCCTCGGGGGTGAACACGGAGGCGTGCAGGTCTTTGATTTCCAGAGTGGTCATGGTCAGCTACTTCTCGCTTCAGTAATCGCTAGTTCTCGTTCAATGGCTTCGGTCAGGCGCTCGCGCACGGCGGGGACGGCGATCTTCGCGATGATCTCGTTGAAGAAGCCGCGCACCACCAAGCGGCGGGCCTGTGCTTCGGGAATGCCACGAGCACGCAGGTAGAACAGCTGCTCGTCATCGAATCTTCCCGTGGCGCTGGCATGTCCGGCACCGGCGATCTCGCCGGTCTCGATCTCGAGGTTGGGCACCGAGTCCGCGCGGGCACCGTCGGTCAGCACCAGGTTGCGGTTGGTCTCGAAGGTGTCCGTTCCCTCGGCCTCGGCCCGGATCACTACGTCGCCGATCCAGACCGTGTGCGCGTCCGGCTTGTCGGAATCCGGATCACCTTGCAGCGCACCCTTGTACAGCACGTCGGACTTGCAGTTCGGCTGTGAGTGGTCGACCAACAGCCGGGCCTCGAAGTGCTGACCGTCGTCGGCGAAATAGGTGCCGAGCAGCTGCGCGTCGCCACCGGGTCCGTCGAAGCGCACGGTTGCCGTCGTACGGACGACATCGCCGCCCAACGTGACGTTGACGTGTCCGAGCACCGCATCTTTACCGAGGCGGGCGTGATGCGAGCTGACGTGCACGGTGTCGTCGGCCCAGTCCGCAATCCAGATGACGCCTACGCCAGCCGAATCGCCGACGATAATCTCGACGTTGTCGGCGTAGGTGCCGCTGCCACGCAGGTCGACCACCACGATCGCCCGCGACAGTTCCTCGACGCGGATCTGCAGGTGCCCGTAGGCCACCGCGCCCTCGCCCGGTCCGGTGATGGAGACCTCGATCGGCTCGGGCACCTCGGTGTCCCGCGCGACAGTCACGATCGTCGCCGAGTTGAATGATGAGAAAGCTTGAGCGGCAACACGATCGGCGGGAACACCGCCCTGGCCGAGCCGCTTGTCACCACGTCGTACCGATTCGACGGTGACGCCCGGTCGCTCGGAGACCTCGATCGCCGCGGTTCCGGTCGCCGGGGCGGAGCCGTCGTGCAGCCCTCGCAGCCGTTTGAGCGGAGTGAAACGCCACAGCTCATCGCGGCCACCGGGAACCTCGAACGCGTTGACGTCGAACGAGGAGAAAAGCTCGCCCTTGTTGGCAGCGGCGAAGGCTGAACCCTCAACCGCTTCAGTCAATCCCGCCACTAGCCGACCGAGCCTTCCATTTGCAGTTCGATCAGCCGGTTGAGCTCGAGGGCGTATTCCATCGGCAGCTCCTTGGCGATCGGCTCGACGAAGCCGC
>CBAAAS010000056.1:0-9851 GCA_964658855.1 uncultured Mycobacterium sp. | reverse complement strand
TTCGATCGCGGTGCGCACATACCCTGTGCGGCCGTTGAAGTCGACGACCGCCGACGCTGAGGTCGGTCGGTAGGAATCCCAGTCACCACCAGGAAACACCAGCACGAGTCCACCCGCGCGCAACGCGTCGCCGGCATTCTCGCGGGTCGCGTGGATGACCCCGGCGCGGAGCAGCCAGTCCGTCAGCGGCCCAATGAAGATCGTGTCGTGAGCCAAGGTGAACACCGGCCGGTCGAATCCATGCGCGTCGTACACGGCCGGCGCGAATAGCAGGATGTCCGGGGTGAACATGCCACCGGAGTGATTAGAGACCACCAGCGCTCCCCCGGACGGCGGCAGGTTGTCCAGGCCCCGGACCTCCGACCGGAAGTACTTGCGGATCCCTGCTGCCACGTTGCCGTTGATGCTCTTCACGAACTCGGGGTCCCAACGGGAGATCTCAGATGGCGCAGGACGATCCGCGGCCTCAATCTTCGCCATTGTCACGGCTCCGTTTCCTCGTCGATGGATGTCGGCTCAACGGCGCGGCCGGGCCGGTGGGCTTCGTACGGTTCGAACGTCATGGCAGGCCGGCGCCCGGTGAGTCGACGGTGACCATGTCGACTCGGGACGACTTCGTTCCGGCCATGAGCTTCGGATAGGCCCCGACACTGGAGACGATGAAGAGTGTTCGACCATCGGGTCCACCCAGCATGCAGGCGATCGCTGCTCGTTCACCCATGTGGATGCGTTCAGTCACCATGCCTCCCTCGATGATCCGCTCGAACTGATGGGCCAACGTCATCGAGACCCACACGCCACCATCAGCGTCGAGGGTGATGCCGTCGGGAGGGCCATCAAGGGCTTCGGCCCAGACGCGACGCGAGTGAAGGGAGCCGTCTTTGCCGATGGCGTATGCCGTCAGCCGGCGACCCATCGACTCTGCCACGATCAAAGTGGAGCGGTCCGGGGTGATCACCATGCCGTTGGGGAAGTCGAGGTCGTCCGCGACCACCGCGATGCTCCCGTCGGGGTCCACGCGTGCAATCAATCCGCCTGTGGCAGCTTGTGATCCGACGTAGGCGCGCCCTGCGTCGTCGATCACCATGTCCCCGAGATCCGCCGGTGCGATGTCGGACAAATCCGCGACGACGGTGCTGGCGCCGTCCTTGTAGCCGAGGATGTGCCGGCGCTGGGTGGAGACGATCAACATCGTTCCGTCCGGCCGGAATCCGAGACCCGATGGTGCGTGGCCGGGCAGGGGAATCGTGGCGACGACGCCAGCCAGGTCAGCGGTGTGCACCGCTTCGCCGAGCATGTCCGAGAACCACAGGTGGTCGCCGTGCCAGCGCGGGCCTTCACCGAAGGTGAATCCGCTGGCGAGGATTTTTGGGGTCACCTTGTGCCGCCTGCTATTTCGGCACGGTGATGGACTTTGGCTCCAGGTATGCGGCGAGCCCTTCGCGCCCCATTTCGCGACCCTGGCCTGAATTCTTCACACCACCGAACGGAGCCGCCGGGTCGAGCGACAGCGCATTCACCGAATACGTGCCGGTACGGATGCGACGGCCGACTTCCACACCCTTATCGACGTCCTTGGTCCACACTGTCCCGTGCAATCCAAACGCCGAGTCATTAGCGATGGCGATCGCCTCCTCCTCATCGCTGTAGGAGATGAAGGTGACGACCGGACCGAAGATCTCCTCCTGCGCAATCCGCATGTCGCTTTTGACATCCCGGAACACCGTCGGCTCCACAAACCATCCCCGGTCCAGATGACCGGGTTTACCGCCACCGGCTACCAGGATTGCGCCTTCCTGCTTGCCGATCTCGATGTAGTCGAGCACGCGGTCACGCTGGCGTTCGGAGATCAGCGGACCGATGTAGGTGCCCTTGTCGAAGGTGTGGCCGACGGGCAGGCCGGCCGCGATGCCCGCGTAGATCTGGACGGCCTCGTCGTAACGATCGCGGGAGACGAGGATTCGCGACTGCGCGGTGCAGAACTGACCCGACAGCGTCATGCTGACACCGATCAACTGCGGCACCGTAGTGGCCAGATCGACGTCGTCGAGCACGATCGCGGCCGCTTTACCACCCAGCTCCAAGGTGAGGCGTTTGAGGTGCGGACCGGTCAGGCCGGCGATTCGCTTACCGACGGCCGTGCTTCCGGTGAACGCGACCTTGTCGATCCCCGGATGGGTGACGAGCGCTTCTGACGACTCCACCCCTGCCGCAAGGACATTGAGTACACCCGGCGGGAGGCCGACCGCGTGGACCGCCTCGGCGAGCAGGTAGGCGTTGAGCGGCGTCTCCGGTGCGGCCTTCAACACGATCGTGCAGCCCGCCGCCAGGGCAGGCGCCACCTTCAAGATGGCCAGGAAGAACGGCACGTTCCACGGCAGAATCGCGGCGACGGTACCAACCGGCTCTTGCCGAATCAGGGCGGGCGAATAGACACCCTCCACCCATGACTCCACTTCGAAGTCCGCGGCCAACTCGGTGTAGTACCGCAGGACGTCGAGTCCGTTGTCGACCTGAGCCGGCCGCAAAAGCATCTGCGGCGTGCCATTCTCGCTGCCGATGAGGTGGGCGAGCTCGTCGGCCCGGCTGGTGAGTTCCGCCAGCAGCGCCTGCATCACCGCAGAGCGCTCCGCGGGGCGCATGCGGGGCCACGGCCCGTGATCGAAGGCCGTTCGCGCGGCCTGGACCGCGGCGTCGATGTCTGCCGCGTCGGCGTCGGGAACCTGACCGACGATCTCCTCCGTACTCGGCGAGCGAACCATCAGCACCCGACCGGACCTGGAGTCGACCCAGCTGCCGTCGATGTAAACGGTCTCGGTAGCCGTGTTCATGAGAAGAGCTCTCCTGCAGGATTCGTCGTGTCGGTCGTCATCGGAGAATCCGCACCGGCAGGTGGTGCCAGCCGACGACGTTCTGCATCGTCACACGGTCGGCGTTCTCCCAGTCCACTGCGTAGCGGGGCATAAAGTCGAGCAGCTTGTCCAGCGCGATCGCGGTCTCCATGCGGGCGAGGGCTGCACCCAGGCAGCTGTGGATCCCGTAACCCAAGCCGATGTTCTGCGCCTCCGTGCGGTCGCGATCGATATCGAAACGGTCGGGGTCGGTGAAGGCTGCCGGATCGCGGTTCGCCGAGCCGCCGAGCAGGAAGACTGGCTTTCCCGCTGGAATCGTCACCCCGTGGAGGGTCACCTCATTGAGCGATCGACGAACGTTGTATTGGACGGGCCCTTCGTAGCGCAGCAGCTCCTCGACGGCTGCTGGGATCTTGCTGCGATCCTCCAGCAGTTTCTGCCATTGCTCCGGGTTGCGAGCGAAAACCGCGACTGCGCTGCTGACCAACTTGGTTACGGTCTCCGCGCCAGCACCCCCCAGAAGTGTTGCAAAAGAGGCTATTTCGATGTCGTCGAGCTTGCTCTTCTCGCCGTCACCGCGTTCTATCTCGGCGGTGATGAGAGTGGTGAACAGATCGTCGCGCGGATCGGCGCGCCGCTCCTGCAACAGGTTCATATAAAACATGGCAGTCTCCACCGAGGCCTGCAGGCCGGCTTCACCCATTTCCACCTGGCCGGGTTCGCGGCGCAGCGACTCGTCGATCCAGATCCGCACTTTCTGGGCATCTTCGTCGGGCACCCCGAGCATCGTCGTGATGACCTCGACGGGAAATGGCGCGGCGAAGTCCTGCACGACGTCGAACTGATCGCCCTCAATGCCACCGAGATACTTATCGATCCTGGCGCTGACGAGCGGGGCCTGTGACTGGATGGCCCGCGGCGTGAATATCTTGTTGAGCAAGCTGCGCATGTGCCGATGATTCGGCGGGTCCATGAAGATGATCAGCGGCGGCATCGGTTCGCCCATTCGGACGGTAGACAGATCGACCCCGTACGCCGACGAATATGTCTCGAAGTCCTTGAATGCTGCCGCGACGTCAGCGTGCCGCGTCAGTGCGTAGAAGTCGTACCGCTCGCTGTAGTACACCGGAGTTTCCTCTCGGACCTGGCGAAAGATCGCCGCCGGATCGTCGTAGAACTCCCGCGAGAACGGATCGAAATCTAGACGTGAATGTGTCATCTATTCTCCTGGGACGAGCTGAATCGGCCAGCGGGGCAAGGACTTCGTCAGGAAGCAGTGACCCGCTCGAGGATGTGCACCGAGCACGAGGAGCCGAGACCTACAACATGGGTCATGCCTCGTCGGGCGCCCTCGACTTGGCGGTCCCCGGCCTCGCCCCGCAAGTGGGTCGTGACTTCGAAGATGTTGGCCAGTCCCGTCGCACCAAGTGGGTGGCCCTTAGATACCAATCCGCCCGACGGGTTAACCGGGATTCGTCCGTCTCTTCGTGTCGCGCCGGAATCGAAGAAGTCGGCAGCTTCTCCGGGTCCGCATAGTTGGAGGTTTTCGTAGTGCAGCAGCTCCGCGGTGGCGAAACAGTCGTGCAGCTCGACCAGATCGAGATCGGTGGGCCCTACCCCCGCGCGCTGGTAGGCGCGTTGTGCGGCGAGAGCGCTCAGGGTGTTCAGGTCGGGTGCCGCTTCTGAACCTTCAGACCACGGATCCGACGTCAGGACCGACGCCGCAATCCGGACGGCACGTGCTCGCGTGGCAGGACTCAGCCGGCGAAGGAAGTCGTCGGTGACGACCACCGCGGCGGCCGCTCCATCGCACGTTGGTCCGCACATGAGGACGGTGTTGGGACTCGTCACCATCGGTGAGTCGAGGATCTCGTCGAGGGTGTACGCCTTTTGATACATCGCATAGGGATTGTGCACAGAGTTCGCATGATTCTTCTCGGCGATCTCAGCGAAAACCTGTTCCTTTGTGTGCGGGTAGCGCCGCACGTAATCCATTGCCGCATGGGAGAACAGCGCGGGCATCAGATTGGTGCCAAGCACACCCTCGGTGGGAACGACGGCGCCGGAACGACCCTGCGGCGTGTAGGTGTCGGAGCGACGCGACCGCGCCCCGAGCAGACCCATCTTGCCCATCTGCTCGGCGCCGATGGCCAGACCCACTTCCGCTTCACCGGCGGCCAAGGCCATGTAGACGGTACGCAGCGCCGTGGCGCCGGTGGCGCAGGCGTTGGTGACGTTGTAGACGGGGATGCCGTACTGGCCGAGTTGCTTCTGAACCTCTTGACCGAGTCCGGTGCGGTTCATGGTCGATCCCGCTGCCAGAACTTCGACTTGGCTCATCTCGATATCTGCATCGGCCAGGGCCCCGGAGGCCGCTTGGAAGGCTAGGTCGACGTCATCGCCGTCTGGGTATCGGCCGAAGTGTGTCATCGCGACACCGAGGACCCATACGCCTGTCGTCATGGTCTTACCCCGTTCGCGAGTTTGAATTCGAAGGTGCGCGCGACCGTGCCGTCGGCGTCCGTCCCGAGGTCGGATGTCACCAGTTCAACCGGTTGACCCAGGACCTTGGGGTCCACGGCAGTCGGATCGATTCCGACGAGATTGCTTTTGACCACCAGACCCTCGCCGAGGTCGACCACGCACGACACGAAGGGCGTCGCGACAGTCGGTGCGTTGCGCCACACCACGGTGTACGTCTTGACGGTTCCCGAGCCTGACACCGGTTGGCGGGTGAATGCCCTACCGGCGCAACGCCCGCAGCCGTTGCGGCGTTCCAGATAGCGTGCCCCGCAACCATCGCAGACCAATGCCAGCAGATGGGGGGACTGGCCCTCGGGCACAAGGTAATTCACCACCGGGACGATCCCGTGCCCGCCGGTCACCGCTTGCTCAGCTCGCGGATGAAACGACGGAAGGGATGGACGCCCCAGTTGTCTTCGTCTTCACCTACCAGGTCGATTCCGTCCATCGTCCAATGGGTTTGGCATTCCCACACCAGAAGGTTGGGGTAGAGGTTCGCGCAGAAACTGTTGACGTTCGTACCGTCGATGTGGGCAGTGCGGCCCTTGACGTCGACGAGATCAATCACGAGCGACCGTGGATGCCCGTCGTCGGGATCGCGTTCGACGATCGTGCGTCGCGCTTCCGCGAGCTTGGCGACATCACCGTCGCGGTAGAGGATCCCGTCGAGCAGGCCGTAGTCGTGGAAGTCGTCATCGACGTTGCCCGACAACAGGAAGAACCCGTCGTCGGAGGTCAACGACGTTCCCCATGTGTAGCCCATCGAGTCGAACGGGCCGACTCCCTGCCCGAATTGCGTACGCGGCGACCATGTTCGGTCGCGGAAGCCGACACCGTTCACCTCGATGGTCTCGCCGTGCAATCTGAGCGTTCCCCGGATGCGACCGGGCTGATCCATGTGGGTCTTGGTCGAAGCGATGTTTGGCGGCACGATGGCCTCCCAGAGCACGTCGAGATGCACATCCTCGCCATCGGGACAGTCGAAACCGAGCTCGTATTTATGCAGCGATTCGAGCGTCTTGTAGCGAATGCCGTTTGGCAACTGCACGTCGGTCAGCGGTTGCTTCGGGAACGGTAGGTGCCAGAAGTTCTTGTAGTAGAGCGCGTTCCACCACTGGTCGCCCGAATCGTCCCAGATGTAGACACCAGCGGAGCAGACGCCGAGGTTGGGCTGGAAGAACGGGTACAGCTGGATGGTGATCCTGTGGTCCGGGATGACCAGCGCGAACCAAGACGTCTCAGTCCAGAAGTAGTCGAGCGTCTTCGGTACGTGGAAGCCGTCGTCGGCAACGAAGCGCGAACCGTAGTTCTTCAGCTTCTCGATCATGGTGTCGTCAGGCAAGAGAGTGTCTCCTCAATGTTCTTCGTGACATCGCTGGCTAGATCCGCCCGAGCGCTTCGCCAAGCATTGGGAGCGCGATGTTGACGGCTTCGATGTCGACGCCGTCGGGAATCGCACCCAGCTGCTGGGACCGCAGCAGGAGTCGGTGTACTTCGGCGGCCATCTTCGCCAGGGCGAACACGTACCACCAATCGGTCCCGATGAGGTCACGCTGCAGGATTTCCTCATACGCCGTGACCGTCTCGTCGTGTGACAGGAAGCCGTCGATGCGTGCCGTGGGACTGATACTCGCCAGGACCGCATCGACGGCGAGAAGGCCGGTGAGGTCTTCCTCGGCGGCGCTGACTCCGCAGAGCTCCCAGTCGAGCAGTGCCACGACGTCGAAGTCGCGGAACATGGTGTTGCCCAATTTTGCGTCGCCCCAGTTGATCGACAGGTGGTCCGGTCGAGACGGCGACGTCTTTGCGAGGAGATCCCACGCGTCCATCAGCCGTGGCGGCGGACTGCCCGTCTCCGACGCCCACACGGTGAAGTCCCGCCACTGCCGGACGCGTTCGGCGGCAGGATCGGCCTCCAGTGACATTCCCCAGCGTGAATCCGTTAAGTACGGGAAATGGGTTGCCACGTCGACGCGATGCAGCGTGCCCATCGCATCGAGCATCGATAGCCACATCTGCCGCCGTTGCTCCGCGGTCGCATCGAAAACCCAACCGCTGCAGTGATAAGAGGTCGGAGCTTCGTCGGGAACCAGGCCATCGATCCTGTCCATCACATAAAAGGGCGCGCCAAGCACCGACGAATTCGCTTCGAACCAGCGCACGTTCGCGATCGGTACGTCGGAGTGATCGCGCAGGTCGCGCTGGACCGCAGCCATACGCGCGATCGGGTACTCAGGGAACAGCCCGGGGCCGCTGGGCGCCGCCTGCACGACGAGTGGCACGGATCTACCGTCGACGGTGGCGTTCACCATGACGGTGTCGTTAGAGAAACCGTGTCCGCTCGGAGCCTTGACATCGAGGTCTTCGAGGCTCTGCCCGGTGAGCTGACGCGACAGCCACGGCTGCAGGGCTCGCCCGATCTCATCGGCATCACGACGCTTTGTTACTACCTGCCCCGACACCTCAGCTCCGAATCCGCGGGGTGGGCGTGAAGGTCACCGGTACATAGGTGGGTCCGGAGATGAAGTTGGAGGCCAGCCAGGTGGGTGCTCCGGCCAGTTGCAAGTCGGGCAGGCGGGTGACCAGCCTCCCCATCATGGCACCGATCTCCAGTCGCGCGAAGTGGGCACCCAGACAATAGTGCGGTCCGTGTCCTCCGAAAGCCATCTGCGGGTTGGGATCTCGATCGAGCATGAGGGCGTCGGGATCAGTGAATAGGGCCGGGTCGCGGTTGGCGGCTCCGAAGTAGAGCAGCACCTTGTCGCCTTCGGCGATGTCGACGCCGCCCAACTGGGTGTCCTGGGTGGCGGTGCGCCGCTGAAAGATCGCCGGGCTCTGGTAGCGAAGGAACTCCTCGGTCGCCGTCGACTTCAGCGCCGCGGTGTTGGAAAGAAAGTAGGCCTGCGCGCCGGGGTCGGCGAGCAGCGCCAAGACCGCCCCACCCACACAGTTGCGGACGGTATCCCCGCCGCCGTTGATCAGCAGCAGGATGAACAGGTTGAAATCGACGACGTCGATCCGCTGACCGTCGAGTTCGGCGTGTGCGAGTCGGCTGGCCAGTGTGTCGTCGGGGTCGGCCAGCTTGGCGGCATGCAATGCCGAGCAGAACTGCATCATCTCGACCTGGGCTTGCTGGCGCTGCTCGCCGGTCACCGCATCCAACGCGGAGTGCATCACCTCGGTCAGTTCGTAGAGATGGACGCCGTCAGTGCGGGGTACCCCTAGTAGCTCGGCGACGACATAGGAGGGCAACAGCCCAGCCACCTGAGTCATCAGTTCGCATTCGCCCGCTTCGCTGACCTCGTCGATGATGTCCTCAGCCAACTGGTCGATGAACGGGGCCCACCGCTCTGCACCTCGGGGGGTGAATTCGTTGTTGACCAACTTGCGCCACCGGGTGTGCTCCGGTGGATCCATGAACATGATCATCCGGCGCATCCGCGGAAGCGACTCAGGGTCGAGGTCGTACATCGTCATGCCGTCGCGGTTGGCGAACAGGTCTGGGGCTCGGCTGGCTTCGCGCACCAGCGCGGCGGTGGTGACGGCCCAAAAGCCCCGGCCACCGGGCTCCTCGTGCCAGTACACCGGCGCGTTGTCCTGCAGCCAGTGGTACTGCGCGACGGGATGCCCGTCGGCAAACGACGCCGAACTCCACAGATCGATATCCACTTGGGTAGCTGTGCTCACGTCACTCCTCCGACTGCGATGTTGATCAGATGTGGATGACGCCGCGCAGGATTTCGCCGTTGCGCAGATCGTCATAGCCGTTGTTGACCTCGTCGAGCGAATACCGCCGGGTGATCAGCTCCGCGAGCTTCAACTGACCCGATTCGTATAAGGCCACAAGTTGAGGAATAGCGGTGCGCGGATTCATCGAGCCGTACACCGTTCCCTTGAGTTCCTTGTTCCACAGCACCAGATCATGGAGTGCCATCGGGATATCGGTCTGCGCGAACGGCGCTACTCCGACCGCCACACAGGTCGATCCCTTACCCGTAATCGACATCGCCTCGGCCAGGATCGGGCCGTAGAGCACGCTCGGCGACACGATGACCCGGTCACACAACCGGCCGCGGGACAATTCCTGAATCAGGGGGCGTGCCTCGTCCATCGAGCCAACGGCGTGGGTGGCGCCCAATTCAAGGGCCTTCTGCTGCTTCAACTCCACCGGATCGATCGCGACGATCAGCCGTGCCCCCGCGGCATGGGCGCCCTGCACCGCATTGATGCCGATCCCCCCGATGCCGATCACCGCCACCACGTCACCCGGCTGAGTGCCGGCGCGAACCACCGCCGCACCCCATCCCGTTGGCACCCCGCACGACAGCAGAGCCGCGACGTCGAACGGGATGTGCGACTCGACCTTGATCAACGAATATTCGTGCACCAAGGCGTATTCGGCGAAGGTGCCCAGGTTGGAGTACACGTTGGTGTGCTCGCCACGCCACAGGTGCTTGGCCACCTCGGACTTCTGCA
>CBAAAS010000055.1:0-9867 GCA_964658855.1 uncultured Mycobacterium sp. | reverse complement strand
CCCATGTCGATCTGGATGAGCGCGTCGTCGTCGCCGAACAGGAAGTTGGCCAGCGCCTTGGACAGCTCGGTCTTACCCACACCGGACGGGCCGGCGAAGATGAACGAACCGGACGGGCGCTTGGGGTCCTTCAACCCGGCACGGGTACGACGGATCGCCTTCGAGACAGCCTTGACGGCGTCCTCTTGGCCGATGATCCGCTTGTGCAGCTCGTCTTCCATCCGCAGCAACCGGGTGGTTTCGGCCTCGGTGAGCTTGAACACCGGGATACCGGTCCAGTTGCCCAGCACCTCGGCGATCTCGTTGTCGTCCACCTCGGCGACCACATCGAGATCGCCTGACCGCCACTGCTTTTCACGCTCGGCGCGCTGGTTGACCAGCTGCTTTTCCCGATCGCGGAGGCTGGCCGCCTTCTCGAAGTCCTGCGCGTCGATCGCGGACTCCTTCTCCCGGCGCGCGTCGGCGATCTTCTCGTCGAACTCGCGCAGGTCTGGCGGAGCCGTCATCCGGCGGATCCGCATGCGGGCACCGGCCTCGTCGATGAGGTCAATTGCCTTGTCCGGCAAGAACCTGTCGTTGATGTATCGGTCGGCGAGGGTGGCCGCAGCCGCAATCGCGCCGTCGGTGATCGACACCCGGTGGTGCGCTTCGTAGCGGTCGCGCAGTCCTTTGAGGATTTCGATCGTGTGCTCGACCGTGGGCTCGCCGACCTGCACCGGCTGGAACCGGCGCTCCAGGGCGGCGTCCTTCTCGATGTACTTGCGGTACTCGTCGAGCGTGGTCGCACCGATGGTCTGCAGCTCCCCTCGGGCCAGCTTCGGCTTGAGGATCGACGCCGCGTCGATCGCACCTTCGGCGGCTCCGGCACCGACCAGCGTGTGCAGCTCGTCGATGAACAGGATGATGTCGCCGCGGGTGTTGATCTCCTTGAGCACCTTCTTGAGGCGCTCCTCGAAGTCACCGCGGTAGCGGCTGCCGGCCACCAGCGAACCGAGGTCGAGGGTGTAGAGCTGCTTGTCCTTCAGCGTCTCGGGGACCTCGCCGTGCACGATCGCCTGCGCCAGACCCTCCACGACGGCGGTCTTACCGACACCGGGCTCACCGATCAGCACCGGGTTGTTCTTGGTGCGCCGGGACAGCACCTGCATGACCCGCTCGATTTCCTTCTCGCGGCCGATGACCGGGTCGAGCTTGCCCTCCATGGCGGCGGCAGTCAGGTTGCGGCCGAACTGGTCAAGCACCAACGATGTCGACGGAGTACCGGACTCTCCTCCGCGGCCACCGGTGCCGGCTTCCGCGGTCTCTTTGCCCTGGTAGCCGCTCAGCAGCTGGATGACCTGCTGGCGCACCCGGGTGAGTTCAGCACCCAGCTTGACCAGAACCTGGGCCGCGACGCCCTCGCCCTCACGGATCAGCCCGAGCAGAATGTGCTCGGTGCCGATGTAGTTGTGGCCGAGCTGCAGCGCCTCGCGCAAGCTCAGCTCCAGGACCTTCTTGGCGCGCGGAGTGAACGGGATGTGCCCGGACGGAGCCTGCTGGCCCTGGCCGATGATCTCCTCGACCTGGCTGCGGACACCTTCCAGCGAGATGCCCAACGACTCCAGCGACTTGGCCGCTACCCCTTCGCCTTCGTGGATCAGACCCAGCAGAATGTGCTCGGTGCCGATGTAGTTGTGGTTGAGCATCCGGGCCTCTTCTTGCGCCAGGACGACAACCCTGCGGGCACGGTCAGTAAAACGTTCGAACATTGGCGTTTACCTGCTCTCCCTCACCATCGGTACTTCGTCACTCTCGGCACAGGGGCCGACATCGCGTACCTGCCATCCACTGTAGTGCGCGCGCGGCCGGGCTTCCCACCTTGCGGTCGCTGACTCACACAGCTGCAACAAGGCAACGCGGGAAAACAGCAAATCGTTTCCCGCTTCGGTGATCGATCAGTTCGCCACCAGCGAAAGTCGGATGCCCGCTCAGGTGGCGCCCCAGATCAGGTTGCGGCGTGGAACGCGTCGATCACGTCGGCCGGGATACGGCCGCGGGTCGACACGTTGTGGCCATTACGACGGGCCCAGTCCCGGATGGCGGCGCTTTGCTCGCGGTCGATCGCGCCACGCCCCCGGCCAGAGCTCGAGCGGCCACGGCGACGGCCACCGACCCGGCGCGATGCTTCCACCCACTGCTTCAGATCGTTGCGGAGTTTCGTCGCATTCTTGGCCGAAAGGTCAATCTCATAGGTTACGCCGTCGAGGCCGAATTCGACGGTTTCATCGGCGGCACCTTCGCCGTCGAAATCGTCGACAAGGGTGACGGTCACTTTCTTCGCCATTGGCTGAGCCTCATGCTTTCTTCTTAGACACTTGCCATACAAGACACGTGGTCTGGACCGCCCCCGCGATCAATCTGCCATATTCACGCAGGTTATTCAATACGGCGACAAAGTGAGCGGTCAGTTACTAAGCGGACGCACAATAGGAAACAATACTGTCTCTCGAATTGACAGGCCGGTCAAAGCCATCAGCAGGCGATCTACGCCCATTCCGGTTCCAGTGCATGGGGGCATAGCGTGCTCCAGTGCGGCAAGAAAATCCTCGTCGAGCACCATTGCTTCGTCATCGCCGGCCGCGGCCGCCAACGCCTGCTCGGCGAATCTTTCCCGTTGTACCACCGGGTCGATCAATTCCGAGTATCCCGTGGCCAGTTCGAAACCCCGAATATACAGGTCCCACTTTTCGGTGACTCCGGCGATGCTGCGATGTTGACGCGTCAAAGGGGTTGTCTCGACCGGAAAGTCTTTGACAAAGGTGGGTGCGGTCAGCGTGGCGCCGACGGTGTGCTCCCAGAGTTCCTCGACCAACTTGCCGTGCCCATATCCGCGGTCGGTTGGCACCTCGACGTCAAGTGACGCTGCGATAGCGAGCAAGCGATCAACTGTGGTGTTTGGCGTGATCTCTTCGCCAAGTGCCTCCGATAGTGACGGATACATTTGAATCGACGCCCATTCTCCGTCGATGTCATAGACACTGCCGTCGGGAAGAGAGAGTTGTCGAGTACCGATCGCCTCGTCAGCCACCTGTTGAATAAGCTCACGCGTGACAACGGCAGAATCGTCATACGTTCCATACGCTTGATAGGTCTCCAACATGGAAAATTCCGGCGAATGCGTCGAATCGGCGCCTTCGTTTCGGAACACTCGATTTACTTCGAAGACCTTGTCGAACCCACCGACCACGCAGCGTTTCAGGAACAGTTCCGGCGCGATCCGAAGGTAGAGATCGATGTCGAGCGCATTGGAGTGCGTGACGAACGGGCGCGCCGCCGCGCCACCGGCCAACGTCTGCAACATCGGCGTCTCGACTTCGAGAAAGCCGCGTTGCTCCAGGGCATTGCGCAATGCACGCATGACGGCAATTCGCTGGCGGGCAACCGTGCGCGCCTCTGGGCGCACGATCAGATCGACGTAGCGCTGCCGTACCCGGGACTCTTCGCTCATCTCTTTATGCGCCACCGGCAGTGGCCGCAGCGCTTTGGACGCCATCTGCCAGCGGTCGCCGAGCACCGACAACTCCCCGCGCCGCGAGCTAATCACCTCGCCGTGGACGAAGACGATGTCACCGATGTCGACGTCGGCTTTCCATTCGTCGAGTGCTTCCTGCCCGACACTGGCCAGGCTGAGCATGACCTGCAGTTGGGTGCCGTCGCCCTCTTGCAGGCTGGCAAAGCACAGCTTGCCGGAGTTGCGGGCGAACACCACCCGGCCGGCCACCCCGACGACGTCGCCGGTGGTCGAATCGGCCGGCAGATCGGGGTACGCGGCACGAATCTGCGCCAGGGTGTGGGTTCGCGCGACTTCGACGGGATAAGGGTCGCGGCCCTCGGCCGCCAACCGCTCGCGCTTGTCGCGGCGTATCCGGAACTGCTCGGGTAGGTCCAGCGGGTCCTGGTCGGCGGCGCTCACGACCTGCCAGCTTAAAGGAGGAACGCGCCGCCGGTGTTCGGAGGCGCTCAGCGTGCGGTCTTGAGCCGTCCGCGCTGGCTGTCGCGGTTGCGCTCGAAGACCAGCCGCAGCCCGTGCAGCGTCAGGTGCGGGTCATAGTGGTCGACCGAGTGCAACTCGGCCAGCAGCAGCGGCGCGGTGTGGCCGGTCGCCACAACCGTGACTTGGCTGTCCGGGCCACTGGAAAAGCCGTCGACGTCCTCGCGGATCCGGGCGACCAGTCCGTCCACCAGACCCGCGAAGCCGAAAACCGCTCCGGCTTGCATGCATTCGACGGTGTTCTTTCCGATCACCGAACGGGGCCGGGCCAGCTCGACCCGTCGCAGGGCGGCAGAGCGGGCCGCGGCGGCGTCGGAGGAGACCTGGATACCCGGCGCGATCGCGCCGCCCAGGAATTCACCTTTCGCGGACACCACGTCGACGCAGATCGAGGAGCCGAAGTCGATCACGATCGCGGCTTTATTGTATTTCTGAAAAGCAGCCAGGCAGTTGACAATTCGGTCAGCGCCCACTTCTTTGGGGTTGTCGACGAGTAGCGGAATACCGGTGCGGACACCGGGCTCGATGAGCACATGCGGCACCGTCGGCCAATACTGCTCGAGCATCAGTCGCACCTCGTGCAGCACCGACGGCACGGTGGACAGCGCCGACGCGCCCGTGAGTTGTTCCGAGTCGTCACCGATCAGACCGTCGAGGGTCAATGCCAGCTCGTCGGCGGTGATCTCGGATTCAGTGCGAATACGCCACTGCTGCACGACTTTCGCGTGCTCCTTCGTACCGGAGAGCAGGCCGATGACGGTGTGGGTGTTGCGGACGTCGATGGCCAGCAGCACGACTAGCGGGCCTTCATCGCGGCGAGACCAGTTCGCCGGCATCGGCAGGGACGTACGCCGGGTCGCTGCCGAGGTCGATTGCATTGTTCTCGGCGTCGACGAAGACAATCTTGGGCTGGTAGCTGCGCGCCTCGGCGTCTTCCATCTGGGCGTAGGCGATCAGGATCACCAGGTCGCCGGGATGCACGAGATGCGCAGCCGCGCCGTTGATTCCGATCACACCGCTGCCGCGCTGGCCGGTGATTGCGTAGGTGACCAGGCGCGCGCCGTTGTCGATGTCGACGATGGTCACCTGCTCACCTTCGAGCAGATCGGCCGCATCCATCAGGTCGGCGTCGATCGTCACCGAGCCCACGTAGTGCAGGTCCGCCTGCGTGACGGTCGCCCGGTGGATCTTCGACTTGAGCATTGTCCGTAACATCAATTCCTCCAATGTGATTCGAGGGGTTGATTGCTGAGAGCTGCGGGAACTCGCCCGTCGGCGTCGATGGTTGTTGCGATTTCGATTCCAACGTTGTCGAGCAGTCGGGTCTTGCCGAGTCGAGCCGCGACGAGCAAGCGGCCGGCGCCGTTGACGGGGGCCGGTCCCAGCGCGCTGTCGCGCACTTCGAGGTAGTCCACGTCGATCGCGGGCACCTCGGCCAGCACCGAACGGGCCGCATCCAGCGCAGCTTCCGCGCCGCGTGGTGCGGCATGCGAGCCGGCCAGCAGCGCCGCCGACAGGATGCCGGCAAGTTCTCGTTGCGCAGCGGTGAGGTAGCGGTTACGTGAGGACATCGCCAGGCCGTCGGTTTCGCGCACGATCGGCACGCCGACGACCCGGACATCGATGTTGAGATCGGCAACCATCTGGCGCACGAGTACCAGCTGCTGATAATCCTTCTCGCCGAAGAAGATTCGGTCCGGTGACACGATCTGCATGAGCTTGCAGACCACAGTGAGCATGCCCGCGAAATGGGTGGGCCGCACGGCACCCTCGAGCTCCGATCCGAGCGGCCCGGGATGCACGGTGGTCCGTGGGCCGTCCGGATATATCGCCGAAGCGCTTGGCGCGAAGACTATTTCGACTCCCTCACCGCGCAGCAGAGCCAGGTCGGCCTCGAGGATCCGCGGATAGGCGTCGAGATCTTCGTCGGTGCCGAACTGCAGCGGGTTGACAAAGATCGAGACCACCACGACCGAACCGGGGACCAACTTGGCGGCGCGGACCAGAGCCAGGTGCCCGTCGTGCAGCGCACCCATGGTCGGAACCAGCATCACCCGTCGACCGGTGTGGCGCAGCGCGCGACTGATCTGGCTGACCTCAGCCGGGTTCGGATACACGTTGAGTTCGCCGGCGTTGAACTTCGGCGGCCGCTTAATGCTCACCGCGCCAACACCTCCAGCACCTCTTTGGGAGCACGCACTTTCTCGGCGGTGCGCATCGCGTTGACCCGGTAGGCCTGCGCCAACTGCGGGTCGACCGCCTGCAGTGCGCGCAGGTGACCGGCCACAGCACCGGCGTCGCCGCGAGCGACCGGGCCGGTCAGCGCCGCCTGCCCGCGTTGCAGGGTGTTCTCCAGCGCCGCGCGGGCCAGCGGGCCGAGGATGCGCTCTGCGATGCCGCCGGGCTGATCGTCGACCAGCTGTTGGCCGAGCAGTTCGGTGCCCGAGACCGCCGCCCGCAGCGCATCGAGTGCGTCGGTGAGCACCGTGACGAGGTGGTTGCCGGCGTGGGCCAGGGCCGCGTGATACAGCGTGCGGGCCTGCTCGGGCACCCGAAACGGCTCGCCGCCGATCTCGAGCACCAGCGACTGCGCGATCGCGTAACCGACCTCGTCGGCCGCGGTGATACCGAAGCAGCTGTCCGGCAGTCGGGCGATGTCCTCGTCGGAGCCGGTGAACGCCATGGCCGGATGGATGGCCAGCGGGATGCAGTCCCGCCCGCTCAGCGGCGCCAGCACCTCGACGCCGTTGACGCCCGAGGTGTGCACGATGATCGTGCCCGGTCGAACGGCCGACGTGGCAGCCAAACCTGATACCAGCCCCGGCAATTCGGTGTCCGGCACGGCCAGCAGCAGCAGTTCGGCGTTACCGGCGACGTCGGGCACCGGCGCCACCGGGGTGTCCGGCAGGCGACGCTCGGCACGCTGCTTGGATGCATGAGAAACAGCGCTGCACGCGACGACGACGTGGTCGACGCGCTCGAGCGCAACACCCAATGCCGTGCCCACCCGGCCGGCGGAGATGATCCCCACCTTCAGCCGAGCCGGGCGCAATCCGTCGAACTGCACCATCGCAGACGACCCTCACAAGTCTTCTTGGTTTCGTTCCAGTCCCGCGAAGCAGGTACCGGACGGTCGCAGCAACTCTACCGCGACAGGTGGCCCAGACGCTGTGGTGTTCGCCTCAGTCTTCGCGGCGGCGGCGACGCCCGCCCTCGGCCGGGGTGGATTGCAGCCGCGCCAGCAGGTCGGCCACCGACTGGCCGCCGGACTGCGGCTCCTCGGACTCGACGGGCGCGTCGGTGCTGCGATGACGAGCGTTGGCCGGTGGCGGTGGCGACATCGCCGGCCCACGGTCTGGAGCCGGTGGCGGGGTCGGGGGTGGTGGAGCCGGCGCCGGTGACATCGCCGGTGGCGGGGCCGCGGAGCCGGCGGCGGGGTCGGACTGCTCGACAGAGTGCCGCGACCGTGCGCGCCGACCCGATTCACTCCAGTCGCCGTCCGGTTCGCCGGTCTGGCCTGGCGCCGATTCGGCGGGCGCACCGGAATGCCGGCCCCGGCGCTCGGCCGGCGGCTCGGCGGCGGACTCACCGATGCCCGGTGACCGATGCGACGGCTTGTCGCGCGAGGGCGCGTTGTCGTACGCCCACGACGGTGTCGCGGGGCTTTCTGCCTGGCCGGGGTTCCAATTGCTGCCAGGTGCTCCTGGCGGCAACCACTGGCCCTCGGAACTGACCGGCTGCCAGGACGCCGGTTGCTCGGCCTGCCTTGGTGCCGCGGTGGGCGGCGGCCACGCAATCCGCGGCGGCTGCTCGGCCGGCGGGGGCGGGGGGCTGAACTGCGGCTCAGGGGGCGGAGGCGGCGGAGTGAACGGCTGCTCGGGCTGCGGTGGCGGCGGGGTGAACTGCGGCTCAGGCTGCGCCGGGCCCTCGGCTCGACGATGGGAGCGCCGCGGCGACTGAGGAGGTTCGAATCGCTCGGGCGCGCTTTTCGGCGCCGGGGGCGGCTGGGGCGGCGGGGCCCATCCGCTGGGCTGACCCTGCGGCTGGGCCCAGCTGGGTCCGTCGGGCTGACGCTCCGTCGGGCCTGCGGGTGGGGGTGGGGCTTGCGGCGGAGTCCAGCCGGCGACCGGCGCGGGCTCCTGGCGGGCGGGCGGGGATTCCTGATCGCCGGAACGGCGGTGCGAACCCCGATCCGATTCAGGTGCTTCGGGCGCCCGGTTCTGCCTGGGTGGCGGGTACGCCTCGTGCAGCTGCGGCGCATATGCCTGCTGGTAGCTCTCCGCTGCGGGCTGCCGAGGCGGAGTCGCGATCAGCGGCTCCTCGTGTACGTCGATGATCGAGTTGTCGTCGGAGCGTCGGTCAGGCTCTTCGGCGCGCACAGATGCGACCCGATTGACCCGTTCGCGGGCGCTTTCGTTGTCACGATCCCATTCGCTGTAGCCGCGTACCGCCTTGACTCGTTCACCCTCCAGCGCCGGGCGGTCACTGAGCTCGGCGTCGAAAAGGATCTCCAAGTTGGTACGCAATGCGGCCAGCTCGGCCCGCAGCTCCGACACCTCGTCGTTGGCCTGCGCCCGCAGTTCGGTCGCCAGCTCGCGCCGCAGCTGAGATTCCACGGTCAGCTCGTATTCGCGGCGGGCCGAGATCTCGCGGTCGAGCTGTAGGTCGTAGACGAGCTTCAGATCCCGCGCCCGGGCCTGATCCACGTCGCTTTGCCGGCGGTAGATCACCGAGACGAAGGCAGCGACCACGGCGGCCCACAATGCGAGGATCACCGCGAGCTTGAGAAGCTCTACCTGGTTACTGAAGACGAGTGCAGAACTGGCGCCAATCGCCAGAACCAGCAACGCCGTCAGCAGCATCCACCCCGGTCTGCGACCGGCGCGCCGCGCCCGCGCGCCGCGGGCCAGATCGGTCATGGCCCGACTGTACCGGCCCTAGGTCGCCGAGCGTGTCGCGCGCTCCGGCGTTTCTCACCTGGACTAATCGCCTGATTCCGGAGCTCATCGGCGTGAGCTAACTTTCTGTGCCGTCGCCGTTCTCGGTCGGATCGCCGGGTGATCGACAGCAATGTTGCAGCCACAACGCGGCGGTCACCAGAGTGAGTGCGCTCAGCGCCGCAACGGCCGTTCCGAAGGTGTCCTCGGCCGCCACCTTGAGCCATGACCGGCGCGGCACTACATAGGCCAGGACCCCGACCCATCCGCCCAACGCCAGCGCGCCGACCCAGGCCGACGCCTTCGCGATGACCAGGCTGCGGGCCACCGCCAGCGGATGGAGCCAGCCGGGTGCATCGCCGATCTCGCCGTCATGAATCTTGGTCCGCACGTGGCGCCCCCAGATCGCCTCGGCAATGCCGACGGTGAGCAGCGAAAAACCCGTCCATGCCGTGATCGGCGGGAACCATCGGTAAAGCAACACCACCAGCAGGTATCCCGCCAACCCAGCGCCGAGCGCCGCGGCGGTCAGATCACGTTTCCGGGTCGGGCCCATCAGCTGTCGGGGCGCAGCTCGAGAACGAAATCGGTATGCCGCACCCCGGCCCGGTCGCTGGGATCCAGCTCGGCGATCAGCTTGGCTACCGACTGCTTGCCGCCGGCCACCGTCAACGTCGCGTCGGGGTCGATCGCGAGCCAGGGCAACAGCACGAAGGCGCGCAGGTGGGCCAGCGGATGCGGCAAGGTCAAGCCGTCTTCCAGGGAAAACAGCTCGCTGTCGCCCTCGAGTGAGGTCAGGTGGCAGCAGACCAAGTCAACGTCAAGGGTGCGTGGCCCCCACTTCTGCCCGCGCACGCGATCCGCGGCGAGCTCCAGCGCCTGCGCGCTGCGCAGCCAACC
>CBAAAS010000054.1:0-9885 GCA_964658855.1 uncultured Mycobacterium sp. | reverse complement strand
ACGATGATGTCCACCGGCTCCACCCACGAGCTACTGGAAGTGGGCATCGTCTCTCCTGACCCGAAGGCGTCTGTGGGCCTCGGGGTCGGCGAGGTGGGCTATCTCATCACCGGCGTGAAAGACGTCCGCCAATCCAAGGTCGGCGACACCGTCACCAGCGCACGGCACGGTGCTACCGAGGCATTGGTCGGGTACCGCGAGCCGAAGCCGATGGTCTACTCGGGTCTCTATCCTGTCGACGGCTCGGATTACCCCGACCTGCGTGACGCGTTGGAGCGGCTGCAACTCAACGACGCGGCCCTGACGTGGGAGCCGGAGACGTCGGTGGCGCTGGGGTTCGGCTTCCGCTGCGGCTTCCTAGGCCTGCTACACATGGAGATCACCCGCGAGCGGCTGGAGCGCGAGTTCGACCTCGACCTGATCTCGACGTCGCCGAACGTCGTGTATCGCGTTGTTAAGGAGGACAATTCCGAACTTGTCGTCACCAACCCAGCGGACTGGCCCGAGGGGAAGGTTCGCGCCGTCTACGAGCCCGTCGTCAAAACCACCATCATCACTCCCAGCGAATTCATCGGCTCGATCATGGAGCTCTGCCAATCCCGCCGCGGCGAACTCGGCGGCATGGACTACCTGTCGCCCGAACGCGTCGAGCTGCGCTACACGATGCCGTTGGGCGAGATCATCTTCGACTTCTTCGACTCGTTGAAGTCGCGCACCCGCGGCTATGCCAGCCTCGACTACGAAGAAGCCGGCGAGCAGGAGGCTGAACTGGTCAAGGTCGACATCCTGCTGCAAGGAGAGGCCGTCGACGCATTCAGTGCGATCGTGCACAAAGATGGCGCCGCGGCCTACGGCAACAAGATGACGGTCCGGTTAAAGGAGCTCATTCCGCGTCAGCAGTTCGAGGTGCCGATTCAAGCTGCCGTCGGATCCAGAATCATTGCGCGCGAGAACATTCGCGCAATCCGCAAAGACGTCTTGTCCAAGTGCTACGGCGGTGACATCACCCGTAAGCGCAAACTGCTGGAAAAGCAGAAGGAAGGCAAGAAGCGGATGAAGACCATCGGCCGGGTCGAGGTGCCGCAGGAGGCGTTTGTCGCCGCGCTGTCCACGGATGCCGCGTCAGACAAAGGCAACAAGAAGTAGACATGCGCGGGCTCGCAGTGGCAACGGCGTGCGCGGTGGTTGCCGCGCTCGCGGCGGGCTGCAGTTCCGTCGTCGGCGGAACGGCGAAGCCCGCGCCGAACCTGAAGCCGCGACCCTTGTCCGGCCGGACCGTCGAACATGTGTTGCTCGACGGCAAGGTGTTGTCGCGGATGCTCGGCCAGCCGTTGGTCGCGCGTCAGCCCGCGAAATTCGGTGGGCCCGATCGGCTCGACGAACGGGATGTCCCCGCGGAGTCGGCCGGCTGCCTGGGCGTGACGGCGATGCTGCAGAAAAGCGTGTACGACTCCGCCGACATCCAGAACGTGGCATCGGTGTCGTGGTGGAACGACGGCGACCCGGCTCAGGTGATCAGTGTGATGGAGGGCGTCGTCTCGTTGCCTTCGGCGGAGCGGGCGCAGGCGTTGTTCGCGAAGTTCCCTGACCAGTGGCAGCGTTGCAAGGGCCAGACAATCACCGAAGAGACCGGACCGATCAGCACGACGACGGAGATCGGTGAAGTCCAGTCCTTGGATTCCGTTGTTGCAGTGACGAATACCGCGACCGCGACGCTGCCCAACATGCCGGCCCTGCAGCCCACCCCCCAGGCTCGTGCCATCGGTGTCCGGATGAACTGCATCGTCGAGGTGGAGATCGTCTTCTTCGGCGACCGGCAACCAACCGATCCGGGATCGGCGGATCCGGACGGCAGCGCCGTCGAGGTCGCCCGAGCAATGATGGAGAAGGTCAGCCACCTCAGCTGACCCCGTAATCGCTGATGATCCCGGACACCCGCACACGGGCCGACATGTGCCCCGGTGTGTGGCGACCGTGGCAGGCGGACGACGGGATGCTGGTCCGCCTCCGGCTGATCGGTGGCCGGCTGCCCACGGCGGCGCTGCGACGACTGTCCGAGATCAGCCGGCATCACGCCGACGGTCGGATCTACCTGACCCGGCGCGCGAATCTGCAACTGCGCGGGCTGCCGGGTGACGGACCGCGGTTGACTGCGGCCGCCGCGGCGGCACTCGAGTCCACCGGTCTGATCCCCACGCGCACACACGAACTCGTGCGCAATGTGCTCGCCTCACCGCAGACCGGCCTGGCCGGCGGCCGCGCCGATCTGCGCCCGGTAATCGACCGTCTCGACGCGCTGCTGTGCGCAAATCCCGACCTCGGCCGTCTGCCGGGGCGTTTCCTGTTCACACTCGACGACGGCCGCGGCGACCTGCTCGACCGGCTCACCGGGGCCGGCAAGCGCGGCACCGACCTCGGTTGCGTGGCACTCGGCGACGACGTGGCGCAGTTACGCGTCGGTGGCCACTGGGACGCGGTCGCTCCGCTGGACGAAGTCGCCGACCGACTGGCCGATCTGGCGTCGCAATTCCTCGCCGCGCGGGGAAGCGGCACCGATGCCCCGTGGCACATTCACGAGCTCACTCGGCCACTGCGACCACCTGTGGACGCCGACTCGCGGATCCCAGCCCCGGCCCCACCGCTGCCGTACGGCCCGGTGCCCGGCGGCAGCCACCTGCCGACCGAGGACGGTGCCCTGACTCCCGAACTCGTTGAGTCGATACTCGACCAAGCAACTGATGCAACACATGTCGTCGTGACGCCCTGGCGTGGCGTCCTCGTCCCGAACGCCCCGGAGGTATCCGAGTGACCCAGACGAGTGACACCCGCCCGCCGACCCGCCGCTACGACTACATCGCCGACGGACCCGCCATCTACGCGGATTCGTTCGCCACCATCCGCCGCGAAGCCGACCTGTCTGGAGTCCCGCCGGACGCCGAGAAACTGGCCGTCCGGATGATCCACGGCACCGGGCAGCCAAACCTGGTCGACGACTTGGTGATTCACCCCGCGCTGGCGTCTGCCGCGCGTTCCGCGCTGCAATCCGGAGCGCCGATCCTGTGCGATGCACGCATGGTCGCCACCGGCATCACCGCCGGGCGACTCCCGGCCGCCAACGAGGTGCACTGCTTCCTGAACGACCCAGGTGTGCCGGAATTGGCTAAGCAGTGGAACACCACCCGCACCGCGGCCGCGGTCTCGTTGTGGCAGCCCTTGCTGGACGGCGCGGTCGTCGCCATCGGCAACGCCCCAACCGCGCTGTTTCACCTCTTGGAAATGCTGATCGACGGGGCGCCTCGACCCGCCGCCATCGTGGGCTGCCCGGTGGGATTCATCGGCGCCGCGGAATCCAAAGAGGCCCTCGTCTCGTTGTCCCGCGACCACGGGATCGATATCCCGTTCGTGACGGTGCGGGGGCGGCGCGGCGGTTCGGCCATCACGTCCTCGGCCATCAACGCGCTGGCCTCGGAGGCAGAGTGACGGCCGGCCGGTTCTACGGAATCGGTTTGGGGCCAGGCGATCCCGAGCTGATTACCCTCAAGGCCGCACGGGTCATCGGCGAATCCGACGTCATCGCCTACCATGCGGGCGTCAACAAACAGTCCTACGCGCGAACCATCGCGGCGGAACTGATTCCGGCGGCTGCCATCGAGGAGGAGCTGCGCTACCCACTGACCACCGGGACGACAGACCATCCCGGCGGATATGCCGGAGCACTCGCCGAATTCTACGAGGAATCGGCCGCCAGACTCGGTTCGCATCTGGAAGCCGGACGCACCGTTTCCCTGCTCGCCGAAGGGGATCCGCTGTTCTATGGCTCCTTCATGTACATGCACGATCGGCTCAGCAACCGCTTCGTCACCGAGGTCATCCCCGGCATACCGGCGTTCGCCGCCGCGACGGCGGCCGTGGCCTCCCCGCTGGTCCGCCAGACCGACGTGTTGACCGTGCTGCCCGGAACCCTGCCGGAAGCCGAACTCGCCCGGCGCCTGGCCGACACCGACGGCGCGATCATCATGAAACTCGGCCGGACGTTTCCGGCCGTGCGTCGCGCGCTCGCCGCTGCCGGACGGCTCGATCACGCGATGTACGTCGAGCGGGCCAGTCACCCACAGCAGCGCTGGATGCCGGTGGCTGATGTCGACGAGTCAACGGTGCCGTACCTGTCGCTGATTGTGGTCAACGGGGATTCGATCAACGGTCCTCGTTCCCGCATCATGGTCGAAGAGCCGAGTCCCGCAACAGTTTCTACCGGGACGGGTATCGCCGAACTACTCGTCGTCGGGTTGGGGCCCGGGCCGGACGGCTGGCTGACGCCGGAGGCGGCGACCGCGTTGGCCGAAGTGCAGCATGTGGTCGGTTACGGACCATATGTGTCGCGGGTGCCACAGCGAGAAGGCCTGCAGCGGCACGCGTCCGGCAACACCGTCGAAGTCGACCGGGCGCGGTTCGCGCTCGAGCTCGCGCTCAACGGCGAGTCCGTGGCCGTCGTCTCCGGCGGCGACGCGGGGGTGTTCGGGATGGCCTCGGCGGTGTTCGAGGCCGCCGAGGACGAGAGGTTCGCCGAGGTTCCGATCCGGGTGCTGCCCGCCGTGTCGGCCGTCCACGCCGTCGCCGCGCTGGCCGGTGCACCCCTGGGCGCGGACTTCGCGGTGATGAGCTTGTCGGACCGGCTCAAGCCGTGGTCGGTGATCGAGACCAGACTGCGCGCCATCGCCGACGCCGATCTCATTCTGGCGATTTACAACCCGGCTTCGCGAGCCCGGCCGGACCAGATCAAGCTGGCCCGCGAGATCCTGCTCGAACACCGTCGCGCCGACACCGTGGTCGTCGTCGGACGTGATGTCGGGCGAGCCGAGGAATCGCTGACCGTGACGACGCTCGGCAGCCTCGACACCGACACCATCGACATGAAAAGCCTTGTCCTGGTCGGAGCATCGAGCACGCGCGCGACTGCGTCTGGCCGGGTGTGGACGCCGCGGTGGGTGCGATGAACTCCGCCACCGCGGTGCAGTTCGTCGGCGCCGGGCCGGGCGCCGCCGATCTGCTGACCGTCCGCGCCGTCCGACTACTCGAAGCGGCCGACGCCGTCCTGTATCCCGGAAGCTATCTCGATGCGGGTGTGCTGGAAAGCTGCTCTGCGACAGCCGAATTGATCGACACGCAGAATCTGGATCTGGACAAGATTGTCGCTCACATCGTCGAGGCGCACAGCGCCGGCCGACGGGTCGTGCGTCTGGTCTCGGGCGACCCTTCGCTCTACAGCGCCGTGTCGGAGCAGACTCGACGACTCGACGCCGCCGGCGTGCCCTGGCAGATCACGCCGGGCGTGCCGTCCTACGCTGCCGCGGCAGCGCGAGTCGGTCGCGAACTCACCGTTCCGCTGGTCGCGCAATCCGTGGTGTTGACGCGGACCCAGGCGCGTTCCACCGCGATGCCCGATACCGAGTCGTTGGTGGCGTTTGCGGCGACCCGCGCAACCCTGGTGCTGCACTTGGCAATTACCGCCGTCCGTGCGCTGATGGACGAGCTTGCGCCGACCCACGGCCGGGATTGCCCGGTTGTTGTGGTGTACCGGGCTTCTCAACCCGCGGAGCTTGTTCTTCGCGGGACCATCGCCGACATCGCCGATCAGGTCGAGGCGGCCGGGTTGCGCCAAGCCGCGGTGATTCTGGTGGGCGAAGCGCTCGGTGAGCGCGCGGATCCACGGGCCGGTGAGAGCCACCTCTACGACCCACAGCGCGACCGATCGGCCAGCCGGTGAGGTCAGCCGGGCGGCTTGGTGAACGCCCACTGGGTCACCGCGCGCGCCGGAGTCCATCCGGTGAACGACCCGACCGGCGCAGCATGCTCGACATGAATGCGGGTGAGTTCGCCGCCGTGCTCGGCGTAGGCCGCGGCGAGCACCGCCTCGGTCTCCACGGTCACCCCGTGTACGACGATCCGGCCGCCGCCGCGCAGCCCGTCCAGGCATCGTTGCACAACCCCGGGCCGACTCGCGCCGCCGCCGACGAAAACCGCATCGGGAGTAGCCAAGTCGCTCAAGGCTTCCGGAGCCGTCGCGCAGACGACGTGGAGCGCCGGCACACCCAGCGACCGCGCATTACGTCCGATTCGTTCAGCGCGAGCGGGGTCAGCTTCCACCGCGACGGCTCGACACAGGGAGTGCGCGCGCATCCACTCGATGCCCACCGAACCCGCACCGGCGCCGATGTCCCACAACAGTTGGCCCGGCACGGGCAGCAGCCTGGCCAGCGCGGCGGCGCGCAGATCCCGCTTGGTGAGTTGACCGTCGTGCTCGAAGGCTTCATCGGGCAGGCCGGTCGCCCATCCGGCGAGCAGTGGTCCGTTCAGCTGCAGCCCAACGATATTCAGCCGCGGCGACGTCCCCGAGAATTCTTCGGCTGTGGTGTCATCGACCGTCTCGCGGTCGCCGCCGATGCCACCCAGCACCACAAAGCGGCTCGACCCGTATCCGCGCGCGATAAGCAGATCAGCAAGGGCGGCAGGCGTTTTCTCGTCGGAGGACAGCACCAGGACTCGGCGCCCGGGGGCCAGCTCCCGCAGCGCCGCGTGCACGTCGCGACCCACAACGCTGACAACCGCGGTGGTTTCCGCGGACCAGCCGAGCCGTGCCCGCGCGATTGTCACAGAGGACAGATGGGGGATAACCGTGACCCGGTCGGCGCCCAAGATGTCGACCAGTGTGGTTCCGATTCCGCTCAGCATGGGGTCGCCGGAGGCCAGCGCGACCACGTGCCGACCCGCGAATTGGGTCAACAGTTCCGGCAACGCCGCGCTCAACGGAGAGGGCCACGGTTGGTGGACCTGGCCATCCGCGACGGGCACCAACTCCAGCTGGCGCGGACCGCCCAGCACGACGTCCGCCGAACCGATGACGGACCGCGCGGCGCGCGTCAGCCCGTCCCAGCCATCGGCGCCGACGCCGACGACAGTTACCCGCAGGTCAGAGGACGACACTGCGGCGATGCTAGCGTAAGGGCCGCGAGGCACCCCGCGAACAGGCGTAATCGGTTCGCTGGGGCAACGAGGGAAGCCGGTGAGACTCCGGCACAGGCCCGCTACGGTGATCCGTCGCGCCGCCCGGTCAACGGGCGCACGAACGGTCAGTCCGAATACCGGCCTCGCGTGCCAGAGTTGGCAACCACGAGCGGAGCCTCACTGTGACCTCGACCGGTCAGCTGTACCCGTTTCCCGCCGTCCTCGGCGGCGATCCCGACGCGCCCGGCGGGCTCGACGACATGGCCCTGGCGCTTGTCCTCAGCGTCATCGACCCCGGCATCGGGGGCGTGCTCGTGCGCGGCGAGAAGGGCACCGCAAAATCCACTCTGGTGCGCGCGCTCACCCAGATCCTGCCGCCCATCGACGTCTTCGCCGGTGACCGCTTCTCTACCGACCCAGCCGAGCACAGCCCGGTCTCACCCGACGGAGCCTTCGGGCCGGACTCGCCGGTGCAGACCCGGCCGGTGAGCCTGGTGGAGCTTCCCGTCGGAGCCACCGAGGATCGCGTCGCAGGATCCATCGACCTCAAACAGGCGCTGGCCGACGGCGCTGTGCACTTCGAGCCGGGCCTGCTGGCCAAGGCGCACCGCGGAATCCTCTACGTCGACGAAGTCAACCTTCTGCACGACCACCTGGTCGATCTGCTCCTCGATGCGGCCGCCATGGGAACCGTCACCGTCGAACGCGACGGCATATCCGTCACCCACGCGGCGAGGTTCGTTCTGGTCGGCACGATGAATCCCGAAGAGGGCGAGCTGCGTCCGCAGCTACTCGACCGCTTCGGCCTCGCCGTCGAGGTTGCCGCCCCGCGGGACCCGGCGCAGCGTGCCGAGGTCGTGCGCCGGCGACTGCAGTTCGACGCCGACCCGCAGGCTTTCCGGGCTCGTTACGCGAATGCCGAAGAGCACCTGCGCGATCGGATCCAGCACGCCCGGTCGATCCTGGCCCGCATCCAGCTCACCGATGCGGCATTGCTCAGGATCGCCGAAGTCTGCTCGGCGGCCGGTGTCGACGGCATGCGAGCCGACATCGTCATGGCGCGCGCCGCCGCTGCCCACGCCGCCTGGCACGACCGCGACCACCCGAACATTGATGACCTGCGGGCGGCCGCCAAACTTGCTCTGCCACATCGCCGTCGGCGCAACCCTTTCGACGCGCCCGGGCTCGACGACAACGAACTCGACGAGCTGTTGCCGCCCGAGCCGGATCAAGGACCCGACCCCGACACTGACCCTGACCCTGATCCCGAACCTGATCCCGATACTGACGGCCCCGGCGGCGGACACGACGCCGGCGACACCCCGGACGTCGCCCCGCCAGGTTCCGGCGGCCAGCAGAATCCGGTGTCCCCGCCGCCGGTCGGCGCCGGTGAGCCCTACCGGACAAAGCTTTTCACGGTCCGCGGGGTAGGGGACGGGCACGCCGGCCGTCGTAGCCGGGCCCGGACGACGACGGGTCGGCGTACCGGGGCCACCCCGCTGTCCGACGCGGGTATCCATCTCGTCGAGACCGTGCGGGCCGCCGCGCCGCATCAAGCCACTCGCGGCCGCAATGGTGGTCGACTGCTGCTGCGGCCCACCGACCTACGCCGGGCCGTCCGCGAAGGACGCGAAGCCAACTTGGTGGTTTTCGTGGTCGACACCTCCGGGTCCATGGCCGCCCGCGAACGGATGCATCAGGTCAAGACGGCCATCCTGTCGCTGTTGCTCGATGCCTACCGGCGACGTGACCGGGTCGGCGTCGTCACCTTCCGCGATCGGACGGCGGAGATCGCCCTTCCCCCAACCGGTTCGATCGACATCGCGGCCAAGCGACTCGACGACCTGCCCGCCGGTGGGCGGACACCGCTCGCCGAGGGGCTGATGAAGGCGGCCGAGGTGGTGCGGCGCGAAAGGCTGCGCGACCCCAGTCGGCGGCCGCTGCTCGTGGTCGTCACCGACGGTCGCGCGACCGCGGGCCCCGATGCTGTCGGCCGAGCCCAGCAGGCCGCGGCTTATCTGGTGCATGAAGGTATCGGCAGCATCGTCGTCGACTGCGAAAATGGCCGGATGCGAATGGGTCTGGCCGCGAGCCTGGCTGAGCATCTCCACGCCGAGCATGTGCCGCTTGCGCACGTGAACGCTCAGGCGCTGGCCGACATCGTCCGCGGCGCAACCACTCCGGGAGCGGCCTGATGCCGCAGGGTCAGGTGTCCGTCGTACCCGATGACAAGCTCACGACGCGCCAGCGCCGCAACCGTCCGCTGCTGATGGTGCACACCGGCGACGGAAAGGGTAAGTCGACCGCAGCCTTCGGATTGGCGCTGCGCGGGTGGAACCAGGGATTCCGGATCGGGGTGTTCCAGTTCGTCAAGTCGGCCAAGTGGCGGATCGGCGAGCAGACCGTGCTCGAGCGACTGGGCGCGTTGCACACCGAGACCGGTGAAGGCGGCCCCGTGGAGTGGCACAAGATGGGATCAGGCTGGTCGTGGAGCCGCAAGGCCGGCAGCGACGTCGACCACGCGCGGGAGGCCGCTGAGGGTTGGGCCGAGATCAAACGGCGCCTGGCCGCCGAGACCCACGACCTCTACGTGCTCGACGAATTCACCTACCCGATGGGCTGGGGCTGGGTCGACATCGGCGATGTCGTCGAAACCCTGGCCGGCAGGCCGGGCCATCAGCACGTGGTCATCACCGGCCGCAAAGCTGATCCGCGGCTGATCGAGATCGCCGACCTGGTCACCGAGATGACCAACGTGAAGCACCCGATGGACGCCGGCCAGAAAGGCCAGCGAGGCATCGAGTGGTAGTCACCGAGCTTCCCCGCATCGTCGTCGCCGCTCCGGCATCCGGCCACGGAAAGACCACTGTCGCAACTGGATTG
>CBAAAS010000053.1:0-9946 GCA_964658855.1 uncultured Mycobacterium sp. | reverse complement strand
CCGAACAGGTTGTACAGCAAGAACTTCACCGCGGCGCGCGATCGGTGGGCGCCGCCACCGAAACCGCCGATGAGGAAGTACATCGGGATCAGCATCGCCTCGAAGAACACGTAGAACAGCAGCACATCCAGCGAGATCACCGAGATCAGCACCATCGATTCGATGGTCAGCGTCAACGCCACGTAGGCCTGCGTGCCGCGGGCTCGTTTGGCATCTGACGATCGCAAGCGCGGCGCAGCCGCGTGAAGCGGGTCGTCAGCATCGTCACCGTCATTCCAGCCGGCCACCAGCAGGAACGGCACCAGAATCGTGGTGACCAGCACCAGCATCAGCGCGATGCCGTCGATACCGATGGTGTAGCCCGCGCCGAATGCCGGTATCCACGGGTGAGATTCGGTGAACTGATAAGTCGGGCCGCCGGCCTTGAAGTCCACCGCCACCGCGATCGACAGCGCCAGCACTGCCACCGACACACCCACGCCGAGCCACTTGGCCAACTGTCGGCCACCCGGCGGGATCAGGATGATGACGACGGCACCGACCAATGGCAGCAGCCACAGGACGGAAAGCCAAGGGAGGTGAGAGCTCACCACAGTTGCACCGCCAGGATCGCGGCGGCGAAGAGCGCCGCTCCGGCCAACATCGACAACGCATAGTTACGGGCGAACCCGGTCTGGAAGCCGCGCAGCCACTCCGAAGCCCGGCCCACCAGATTGGCCAGCGCGTTGACCGAGCCGTCCACACCCTGATCGTCGAACTCGACCAGCGAGTGGGTGAGCTGCGCACCCGGTCGCATGAACACCTCTTCGTTGAAGGCATCGCCGTAAAGGTCCCGGCGGGCGGCAACGGTCAGTACGGACACGTCGGCGGGCGCGATCTCGGGTATCGGTTTGCCGAGGTAACGCCACAGCGCGAACAGGAAGCCGACGGCGACGACGCCGACGGCCACGGCGCTGATCACCCAGCTCGGGGCCACGGGTGTGCTTTCCTCGAAGGTCGTCACCGGTTCCAACCAGTGCTGCAGCGTGCCGCCCCAACCCAGCAGCCCGCCGGAGAACACCGATCCGACCGCGAGCAGGATCATCGGCCACGTCATCAGCGCGGGCGCCTCGTGGGGATGCGCGTCTTCGGCCCAACGCTTTTTGCCGAAGAACGTCATCAACATCACCCGCGTCATATAGAACGCGGTGATTCCGGCGCCGAGCAGTGCGGCGCCGCCCAGGATCCAGCCGCCAGCCCCGCCCGCCCCCAATGCGGCTTCGATGATGGCGTCTTTGGAGAAGAAGCCGGCGAACGGCGGCACACCGATGATCGCCAGGTAGCCCAGGCCGAACGTGGCGAAGGTGACCGGTAGTGCGCTGCGCAGGCCGCCGTAGTGGCGCATGTCCTGCTCTTCGTGCATTGCGTGGATGATCGAGCCTGAGCCGAGGAACAGGCCGGCTTTGAAGAAGCCGTGGGTGAGCAGGTGCAGGATCGCGAATGCGTAGCCCGCCGGCCCCAGGCCCGCGGCGAGCACCATGTAGCCGATCTGGCTCATCGTGGACGCGGCCAGCGCGCGCTTGATGTCGTCCTTGGCGCAACCGATGATCGCCCCGAACATCAAGGTGACCGCCCCGACGATGATGACGCCGAGCCGGGCGTCGGGGGACAAGCTGTACAGCGGGTTGGAGCGCACGATCAGGTACACACCGGCGGTCACCATGGTGGCGGCGTGGATCAGCGCGGACACCGGGGTGGGGCCTTCCATTGCGTCACCAAGCCAGGCCTGCAGCGGAACCTGTGCGGATTTGGCGCACGCACCCGCCAGCAGCAGCAGACCGATCCAGGTCAACGCACTGTGGCTGGCGCCCAACGCCGAGCCGAACACGCCGGAGTAGGACAGGGTGCCGAAATTGGCGAAGATCACGAAGATCGCCAGCGCCAGACCGGCGTCGCCGACCCGGTTCATCACGAAGGCTTTCTTGGCGGCCGTCGCCGCAGTCGGCTTGTGGTACCAGAACCCGATCAGCAGGTAGGACGCCAGACCCACGCCTTCCCAGCCGGCGTAGAGGCCCACGTAATTGTCGGCCACCACCAGCAGCAGCATCGCCGCCAGGAACAGGTTGAGGTACGCGAAAAACCTTCTGCGATCGGGATCTTCGGCCATGTAGGCCACCGAGTAAATGTGGATCAGCGATCCGACCCCGGTGATCAGGAGCACGAAACAGATTGACAGCTGGTCGATCTGCAAACCGAAGTCGACCTGCAGACCGTTGACCGGGATCCAGCTGAACAGGTTCTGGCCGATGGTTCGCGCATCGCCGTGGCGGCCCAGCATCTCGATCAGCAGCGACAGACCGACCAAGAACGAGGCCAGTGCGGTCAGACAGCCCAGCCAGTGTCCCCATGGGTCGGTGCGCCTGCCGCCGAGCAGCAGAATCGCGGCGCCGGCCGCGGGCAACGCGACAAGCAGCCAAGTCAAATGTGTCATCCCTCAGCCCTTGAGCAGGTTGGCGTCGTCGACCGAAGCCGATTTGCGGGCACGGAAAATCGTCATGATGATGGCCAGCCCGACCACCACCTCACAGGCCGCGACGACCATCGTGAAGAACGCCACCATCTGGCCGTCGAGGTGACCGTGTAGCCGGGCGAACGTGACGAAGGCGAGGTTCACCGCATTGAGCATCAACTCGATACACATGAACATCACGATCGCGTTGCGCCGCAACAGCACACCGGCAGCGCCGATGGTGAACAGCAGCGCAGACAGATACAGGTAATTCTGCGGATTCACGACCCGCCCCCTCGAGTGATGGCGTCAAAACCGTTGGAACCGTTGGCAACTGGCAGGTCCCGCTCCTTGACCGGCCGCATTTCCATGACAGCGGGCACCGACAACCGGGATGGCGAGCCGTCGGGCAACCGCGCGGGAGTGTCGACGGCGTTGTGCCGGGCGAAGACGCCCGGGCCGGGCAGCGGGGTGGGATAGCCGCCGGGGCCGAACCGCTCGATGGACATCTCGCGCTGGGTCTTGCGGCGCTCGAAGCGCTCGCGGTGCGCCAGAATCATCGCGCCGATCGCGGCGGTGATCAGCAGCGCGCTGGTGAGCTCGAACGCCCAGAGGTACTTCGAGAAGATCAGCGCCGCCAGCCCCTGGACGTTGCCCTCGGGAGCAATGTCTTTCGAGAGGCCGTTTGCCGTCAAACGGTCTGTGGCGACGTTGCCGATCCCGGCGATCAGCGCGACACCCAAGCCCAGCCCGGCCACCACTGCGGCCGACCGCTGTCCGCGCAGGGTTTCCACCAGCGATTCCGCCGAGTCGACGCCGATCAGCATCAGCACGAACAGGAAAAGCATCATCACCGCGCCGGTGTAGACCACGATCTGTACGACGCCGAGGAACAGCGCGTCTTCGATCATGTAGATCACCGCCAGCACGATCATCGTCAGGGCCAGCGACATCGCGCAGTACACCGCGTTGGCGGCCATCACCACACCCAGCGCGCCGATCAGCGCCAGCGTGCCCAGTAGCCAGAAGGTCACCGCTTCGCCGGTGGACGTGCGAGTGATGACGTCGGCCGCCAGTTGAGTGGTCACTTCGAGATGTCCGTGATCGGTATGTTGCGCAGGCCTTCCGAGGTGATGTTGCCGCGGTAGTAGTCGGCGTCGGTGGAGCCTTCAGCCCTGGGGTGCGGCGCCGGAGTCATGCCCTCCAGGAGCGGGGCCAAAAGTTGGTGCTTCTCGAGGATCAGGTCGGCGCGATTGTCGTCGGCCATCTCGTACTCGTTGGTCATGGTCAACGAGCGGGTCGGGCAGGCCTCGACGCACAGCCCGCATCCAATGCAGCGCAGGTAGTTGATCTGATAGACCCGGCCGTAGCGCTCACCGGGCGAGAAACGCTGCTCCTCGGTGTTGTCGGCGCCCTCGACGTAGATCGCGTCGGCCGGGCACGCCCATGCGCACAGCTCGCAGCCGATGCACTTCTCCAGTCCATCGTCGTAGCGATTGAGCTGGTGGCGGCCGTGGTAGCGCGGCTTTACCGGTCCGGGGTTCTCCGGATAGCTCTCGGTGATCGGGCGCTTGAACATCGCACCGAACGTGACGCCGAATCCGGCTAGGGAACTGAGGAACTTAGCCATGGGCTGCCTCCTTGGCCACCGCGGCCGGTGGTGTGCCGGGCAGTGCCGGCGTGGGAAATGCTGGTTCGAAGGACGCCGGGCGTGCGGACAGCGCCTCTGCCTCGGTTCGACGACGCCTCTTGCGCAGTTGTGTGTTGCTGAACGGTCTTTGCAGCAGATACAGCAGAACGGCGGTCACGACGATGCTTGCGCCGACCAGCACCGTCGTCCAGTGCGCGTAACCCTGGTCGCGCAGCGTGCGGATCGCGGCGGCGATCAGCGTCCAGACCAGTGAGACCGGGATGAGGATCTTCCACCCGAGCGCCATGAACTGGTCGTACCGCAGCCGCGGCAATACGCCCCGCAACCAGATGTAGAGGAACAAGAACACCCACACCTTGGCGGTGAACCACAGCACCGGCCAAAATCCGCTGTTGGCGCCGGCCCACATGTCCAGTGGCCACGGCGCGTGCCAGCCGCCCATGAACAGCGTGGCGGCCAGCGCCGACACCGTCGTCATGTTGATGTACTCGGCGAGGAAGAACATCGCGAAGCTCAGCGACGAGTACTCGGTGTGGAAACCGGCGACCAGTTCGCCTTCGGCCTCGGGTAGGTCGAAGGGCGCCCGGTTGGTTTCGCCGACCATGGACACCAGGTAGGTGCAGAACGACGGCAGCAGCAGGAAGACGTACCAGACCCGGTTCTGAGCCGTGACGATCTGCGACGTGGACATCGTTCCGGCGTAGAGGAATACGGTCGCGAACGACAGTCCCATCGCGACCTCGTAGGAGATCACCTGAGCGGTGGAGCGCACTCCGCCCAGCAGCGGGTAGGTCGATCCCGAGGACCACCCGGCCAGCACGATCCCGTAAACCCCGATCGAGGACAGCGCCAGGATGAACAGCACCGCCACCGGCAGGTCGGTCACCTGCAGCGCGGTCCAATGGCCGAACACCGAAACCTGCGGCCCGAACGGGATGAACGCAAACGCGGTGATCGCCGGAATCGTCGAGATCGCCGGTGCCAGAAGAAAAATCGGCTTCTCGACGCCGAACGGGACGATCGGCTCCTTGAGTGCCAGCTTGATGCCGTCGGCGAGGCTTTGCAGATAGCCGCGCGGGCCGACCCGGTTGGGTCCCCAACGCATTTGCATCCGGCCGAGGATCTTGCGTTCGGCCAGGATCGCGATCAGCACGGTCAGGACCAGGAAGACAAAGACCAGAAGCGATTTGGCCAGGATCAGCCACCAGGTGTCGTGCCCGAAGCCAGTCATTATTTGCTCACTCCAATTTTCACCACTGCGCCGGGCGTGACGCCCAGTTGCCGGTGTACCGCCGAGCCCGGCGAGTTCAACGGCAGCCAAGCCACGTGGTCGGCCATGTCGGTGATCGTCAACGGCAGGGTGATGGCCCCGCGTGCGGTGCTGACATTGACGTTGTCGCCATCGGCGGCGCCGATCGCGTTCGCAGTCTCGGCCGACAGCCGCACCACGGGCGTGCGGGCGGTACCGGCCAGATGTGGCTCGCCGTCCTGCAATTGCCCGGCGTCGAGGAGCATCCGCCAGCCCGCGAGGATGGCCTCACCGTCGGCGGGCTCGGGTGCTGCCGCCGCGGCGACGCCCGGTGCCGGCACCGGGGCGCCGTCCCAGGTGCCCAACCCGTTGAGTTCAGCGAGCCCGGCTGCCACGGTGGGGAATCCGAGGTCGATACCCAGCTCGTCGGCCAGGGTGTCGAGCACCCGGCAGTCCGGAGTGGCCTTGGGCGGCAGTGCGCCGGAGAAGCTGCGTTGACGGCCCTCCCAGTTCAGGTAGGTCCCGGCCTTCTCCGACGCCGGAGCGATCGGGAAGACCACGTCGGCGCGTTCAGTCACGGCGCTGTGCCGCAACTCCAGGCTCACCACGAAACCCGCGGCGTCCAGGGCGGCCAGCACCGCCTCGGGGTCGGTGAAGTCGTCGGGATCGATGCCGCCGACCAGCAGTGCGCCCAGGCTGCCATCGGCAGCCGCGGCCAGAATGCCATCGACGTCACGGCCATCGGCGGAAGGCAGGTCTGCGACATTCCAGCCCTGGGCCACCTGCGCGCGGGCGGTCTCGTCGCTGAGCGGCCGGCCACCGGGCAGCAGTCCCGGCAGCGCGCCGGCCTCGATCGCCCCTCGCTCGCCGGCGCGGCGCGGCACCCAGGCCAATTGCGCGCCGGTGCTTTCGGCGAGTCGGGCCGCGGCAGACAAGGCGCCGGGCGAGCCGGCCAGACGCTCGCCGACCAGGATGACGGCACCCGGTTTAGCAAGGAGACCAGCGAGCTCGCCGCCGGCCAGTCCGTCCAGCGCGGCGGCCTCACCGCCGGGCGCGGTCTCGATCAGCGTGCCGTCCATTTTCTGCAAACCGTTGCTGGCGAACGGCGCAACCGCGTGGACCGGCAGACCGTGCTTGCGCGCGGCCTTGCGCAGCCGCAGGTACACGATCGGCGACTCTTCCTCGGGTTCGAAGCCGGCCAGCAACACCACCGGCGCTGACTCCAGATCGGAGTAGCTGGTGGTGAACTTGCCTGCGACCAGGGCCGCCAGGAACTGCGTCTCCTCGGTGCTGTGCGGGCGGGCCCGGAAATCGATGTCGTTGGTGCCCAACACAATCCGGGCGAACTTGGAGTAGGCGTATGCGTCTTCGACGGTCAGCCGGCCACCTGGTAGCACGCCTGCGCCGCCCGCCGCGGTGGTGAGCCCCGCGATCGCCGTGGCCACCGCGTGCGGCCACGACGCAGGCTCCAGCGCGCCATCGGCCCCGCGGATCAGGGGAGTGGTGATCCGGTCACGCTGGGTGGCGTAGTTGAACGCCCAGCGGCCCTTGTCGCAGTTCCACTCTTCGTTGACTTCGGGGTCGTCGCCAGCCAACCGGCGCAACACCTTTCCGCGGCGGTGGTCGGTGCGCTGCGAGCATCCCGAGGCGCAGTGCTCGCACACACTCGGGCTGGAAACCAGGTCGAACGGCCGGGCCCGGAAGCGGTAAGAGGCTCCGGTCAGCGCCCCGACCGGGCAGATCTGCACGGCGTTGCCGGAGAAATACGACTCGAACGGCTCATTGGCATAGATGCCGACCTGCTGCAGCGCACCGCGTTCCAGCATCTCGATGAACGGGTCGCCGGCGATCTGCTCGGAGAACCGGGTGCACCGCGCGCACAGAATGCAGCGCTCGCGGTCCAGCAGCACCTGCGAGGAGATGTTGATCGGCTTGGTGAACGTGCGCTTGACGTCTTCGAACCGAGAGTCCGGACGGCCGTTGGACATTGCCTGGTTCTGCAGGGGGCATTCCCCGCCCTTGTCGCACATCGGGCAGTCCAGCGGGTGGTTGATCAGCAACAGCTCCATCACACCGTGCTGCGCCTTATCGGCCGCCTCGGAGCTGTACTGCGTGCGGACCACCATGTCGTCGGCTACGGGAATCGTGCAGGACGCCATCGGTTTACGCTGGCCCTCGACCTCGACCAGGCATTGGCGGCACGCGCCGACCGGGTCCAGCAACGGGTGGTCGCAGAACCGGGGGATCTGCACGCCGATCAATTCGGCGGCCCGAATCACCAAAGTTCCCTTGGGAACGCTGACTTCGGTGCCGTCGATGGTCAGGTTCACCAGCTCGGGCTCCGGCTCGGTGACCTTCTTTCCGGTGTCGGCCGTTTGAGTCATGAGGCTCCGTTCGCGGCGAGCATGGACAGCTTGGGGTCGAACGGGCAGCCATTGCCCTCGATGTGCGCGACGTATTCGTCGCGGAAGAATTTGATCGACGACGCGACCGGGCTCGCGGCACCATCACCCAACGCGCAGAACGACTTTCCGAGAATCGCGTCGGCGATGTCCAGCAGCTTGTCGAGATCTTCGGCGGTGCCCTGACCCGCTTCCAGTCGGTGGTAGATCTGGCTCAGCCAGAACGTGCCCTCGCGGCACGGCGTGCACTTGCCACACGACTCGTGCTTGTAGAAGTCGATCCAGCGGCCCACCGCACGCACCACGCAGGTGGTTTCGTCGAAGATCTCCAGCGCCTTGGTGCCCAGCATCGACCCGGCCGCTCCGACGCCTTCGTAATCCAGTGGCACGTCGAGGTGTTCGTCGGTGAGCAGCGGTGTCGAGGATCCGCCGGGCGTCCAGAACTTCAGCTGGTGTCCGGCCCGCACGCCGCCGGCGTAGTCGAGCAGTTCGCGCAGCGTGATGCCCAGCGGCGCCTCGTACTGGCCTGGTTTGGTCACGTGCCCCGACAGCGAATACAGCGTGTAGCCGGGTGATTTCTCGCTACCCATCGAGCGGAACCAGTCCACGCCGTTGAGCACGATCGACGGGACGCTGGCGATGGTCTCGACGTTGTTGATCACCGTCGGGCAGCCGTAAAGACCGGCGACGGCGGGGAATGGCGGACGCAGTCGCGGCTGCCCGCGCCGGCCCTCCAAAGAGTCGAGCAGAGCGGTCTCCTCACCGCAGATGTACGCGCCGGCACCGGCGTGCACCACCAGCTCCAGGTCATAACCCGACCCGGCGATGTTGCGGCCAAGGTAGCCGTTGGCGTACGCCTCGGCGACCGCGTTCTGTAAGCGCCGCAGCACCGGCAGGACTTCGCCGCGCACGTAGATGAACGCGTGGCTGGCCCGGATCGCGTACGACGCGATGATCACGCCTTCGACCAGGACGTGTGGCGTGGCGAGCATCAACGGAATGTCTTTGCACGTACCAGGTTCGGATTCGTCGGCGTTGACCACCAGGTAGTGCGGCTTGGCGGCCGCGCCGGTGTCACCCTGCGGGATGAACGACCACTTGGTGCCGGTGGAGAAGCCCGCGCCGCCGCGACCGCGCAGCCCGGAGTCCTTGACGGCGGAGATCACCGCGTCGGGGTCCATTTTCAAGGCCTTCTCCAGCCCCTCATACCCGTCGTTGCGGCGGTAGGTCTCCAGAGTCCAGGACTCGGGGTCATCCCAGTACCGGCTCAGCACCGGAGCCAACGGTGTTTGCGACCCCATTACTTGCTTTCTCCTGAACTGTCGGGCGACGGAGCGGCCATGTTCTGCTCCTTGGCGACCTTGAGGCCGGCCAGCGTGGCCGGGGCGGCTCCGCCCTGGCCGTCGTCGGGCCGCGGGTCTGGGAAGCCGGCCAAGATTCGCTCGGTCTCCCTGAAAGTGCACAGCGGAGCGAGGCCACGCGATGGGGCCGGCGGTTGCCCGGAGCGCAGTCCGTCGACGAGATCGCGCGCAGATTCGACGGTTTGGTTGTCGTAGAACTCCCAATTGACCATCACCACCGGCGCCAAGTCGCACGCCGCATTGCACTCGATGTGCTGCAGGGTGACCGATCCGTCCTCGGTGGTCTCGTCGTTGCCGATGCCGAGGTGCTCTTTGAGCGAGTCGAAGATCGCGTCGCCACCCATCACCGCACAGAGTGTGTTGGTGCACACGCCGACGAAGTAGTCGCCGGTGGGGCCACGCCGGTACATGGTGTAAAAGCTTGCGACAGCGGCAACTTCGGCACCGGTCAGCCCGAGCTGCGCGCCGCAGAACTCCACACCGGCCGGCGTGATGTAACCGTCCTCGGACTGCACGAGGTGCAGCAAAGGCAGCAGCGCCGAGCGCGGACTGGGGTATTTGCCGATGATCTCTTTGGCGTCGAGCTCCAGCCGCGCCTGCACGTCGGCCGGGTAGTCCTGCGGCGCGCCGTCGGTGACGAACTGTCCCGGCTCTTCCGGTGGCGGGCCGAGTCGGAGGAACACCCGCTCGCCGTTGTTGGCGCCGGGCCCGCTGTTGCCTGCGGCGGCTTGGGAATCTGCGGTCATCGGTCCACCCCGCCCATCACCGGGTCGATACTGGCCACCGCGGTGATCA
>CBAAAS010000052.1:0-10227 GCA_964658855.1 uncultured Mycobacterium sp. | reverse complement strand
TGCGCTCGGGAGTCAGCTGCGAAGTCATGTACCAAGTCTGACTAATTAGGCAGACGAAGTAAATGTGGCGCTCGCCACCCTCGGCTTCGCAATGCGACCTGGGTCACACTTGGATGGCCTGCCTGCCCGGTCGACCGGCCGTGCATCGGCCAGAGAGGAACGATAGACATGGCTTTTCCGGCAATCAACCACGTTGCATTGACCGTTCGCGACATGGCTGTCAGCGGTCCCTGGTACCGGCGGCTTTTCGACGCCGACCCGGTGGTCGACGAACACACCGCCGCCGGGTTCCGGCACTTGGTATGGATTCTCGATGGCGGCACCGTGTTCGGCATCCACAAACACGAGCATCCGGCGCCCGACGAGCGCTTCAGCGAGTTCCGGGTGGGCCTGGACCACGTCGGTTTCGGCTGCGCCAGCCGGGCCGAGCTCGAAACCTGGATGGACCGACTCGGTGAGCTCCGCATCCAGCACGGTGGAATCATCGACGCGGCCTACGGCTCGGGGTTGAGCTTCCGCGATCCCGATGGCATCGCATTGGAATTCTTCGCACCTCCAGGAAAGTGAGCACCATGCGCGCTGTCGTCATCACCAAGCACGGTCCGCCGTCGGTGCTGCAGGTGCAGGACCGTCCCGATCCCCCGCCGCCCGCCACCGGGCAGGTTCGCGTTGCAGTGCATGCGGCCGGCGTGAACTTCGCTGACCACCTCGCCCGTGTCGGGCTTTACCCCGACGCTCCCAAGGTGCCCAGCGTCGTCGGCTACGAGGTATCCGGGACCATCGAGGCGGTGGGCGACGGCGTCGATCCGGCGCGCGTGGGCCAACGGGTGCTCGCGGGAACGCGTTTCGGCGGCTACGCCGAGATCGTCAACGCGGGCGCCAATGACACTGTCCCGCTTCCGGACTCGATGAGCTTCGAGCAGGGCGCCGCGGTCCCGGTCAACTACGCGACGGCATGGGCGGCACTGCACGGTTACGGCTCACTGCGGGCTGGCGAGCAGGTACTCGTGCACGCCGCAGCCGGTGGTGTCGGCATTGCCGCGATACAGCTCGCCAAAGCGGCGGGCGCGATAGTGCACGGCACCGCGTCGCCGGGCAAGCACACTCAGCTCGCGGCGCTCGGGATCGACAAGGCCATCGACTATCGCCGCGACGGTTGGTGGAAAGGTCTGGGGCCCTACGACATGGTGCTCGATGCCCTCGGTGGCACGTCACTGCGGCGCTCGATGGACCTGTTGCGGCCGGGCGGACGCCTTGTCGCTTACGGCTTCTCGGCAATGCAGCAGGGCGAGAAGCGGTCGCTGCGCCGCGCGGCGCCCCAGGTGCTGGCGATGTTGCGCGGATTCAGCCTGCTCAAACAAATGGAAACGTCCAAGACCGTGATCGGGCTGAACATGCTGCGGCTGTGGGATGAGCGCGGCACCCTCGAGCCCTGGATCGGACCGCTGTCGACGGCACTGGCCGACGGCACCGCGTCTCCAGTCGTGCACGCGGCGGTGCCGTTCGCGGATGCGCCTGAGGCACACCGGATCCTGGCGGCACGAGAAAACGTCGGCAAGGTCGTGTTAGTGCCCTGACAACACCGAGACCACTTCTTGCAGAGGGTCCGAGGTTGTCGAGACTTCACCGGCGTAAGGGTGTGCCAGCTGCAGGATGAGAGAGAGGTTGGTGGCGACGATGACGGCGACGATCGCCACCATCGGGTAGTGCAGGATCGGATTTTCCACCCCGTAGATGATCACGATGCCGAGGACCATCGTGCTCGTCAGAAAGATGACCGCCCAAAGCGACCAGGGCAGTCCGGCGTCTTCGCGAGCGGTGAGGAGTCGCACGGTGCGTGCCTGGCCGATCTTGTCGAGGTTGGAAAACGACGTCGAGAGCAGCGTCTTCTGGGCGTCGGTCTTTGCGGCTATCCCGCCGTACACCATGCCGAGGCGGGCAAGGGCGACGTCAGCATCTGCGGAATGACCATTCTCGGCTTGTGACCACTCAGCAATCGCGGCGTGTTCGTACGTCAGCAGACTCTGCCGAATGCGTTCTCGATCCGGTACATCGAAAACGACTGCGTCTCTTGCCATTTGCACCGCTGCTGCGCCTTCGGCGCGCGCGTAACCGTCTGCGGCGTTGTTCTGGCCCCACAGCGAGTTGACGACGAATCCGATGAAGAACGCATAGAAGAACCCGATGAAGCCATACGTGAACTTGGTTCCGTCGTTGTGCGCGTCACCCTTGAGCGATGGGAAACGCCGACGGACGTAGCGCTGAATCGACGCGGCTCCGCCCGCGATGACCACGATCAGGCCGACAGCCAGTGCCCCGGACGGGACGTGGCTCACCATCCACGAACTCATGAGCACCCCTCAAACGGTTCGACGGCCAAGCGGATGGCGTCGTTCGACTCTAGGGGATTGCGAGTCGTTAAGGATCTGCCAAACGCTTCTCTGCACACTTGCCACGTTGCTCGAGCCAGGATCGAAAGGACATCACTGCCATGGCCGACGTGTCACCGCCGGATCCGCAGTTGAGCCGGCGCGCCAAGATCGCGCTCGTCGGCGTACTGGTCGGTGCCACTATCGCGACGGTCGTGGGCATCGCGGTCGTTTCGCATCGGCCCTCCATGCGGGCCGCCGTGTCCTATTCATCGCAGGTCGTGCTGCCGTTCGCCAAACTCAGGATCCCCGTGGGGGTGGCAGTGGACAACGCGGGCAACGCCTTTGTCGCTGACTACCGCACCAACCAGGTGTGGAAGCTGACGAAGGGTGCGGGCGCCCCAATCATGCTGCCGTTCAACGGCCTCAGTGGGCCGAGTGGAGTGGCACTAGACAACGCCGGCAGCCTTTACGTCACAGACGGAGGCAACAACCGGGTATTGAAACTGACGGCGGGGGGAAGCGCCCCAACCGTATTGCCGTTCCCCGGCCTGAGGGACCCGACTGGCGTGACGACGGATGCGGGCGGCAATCTCTACGTCGCCGATTTCAACAACCACCGCGTGCTGAAGCTGACGACGGGGGCGAGCGCCCCAACCGTGCTGCCGTTCCCCGGCCTCAAGAACCCCGTCGGTTTAGCGGTGGACACCTCAGCCAATCTCTACGTCGCAGACAAAGGCAGCCGTCGCGTATTGAAGCTTCAGGCAGGGGCAGATGCGCCATCCGTGGTTCCGTTCACCGACCTCCAGGACGCCGATGGTGTCGCGGTGGACACCAACGGAAACGTCTATGTCGCCGACCAAGCCAACCAGCGAGTGTGGATGCTGGCGCCGGGTTCGAGCACTCAAACCCAGGTGATGTCGGGGCATATGGGCGGCCCCTATGGTGTGGCGGTCGATGCTAAGGGCACGCTCTACGCCACAGATGCGAGCAACGGCGGGGTGTACAAGCTCGCGGTGGGCGGTGATAACCCAACCGTGCTGCCGTTCAGCAATGTCAGCCGCCCAACGGGTGCGGCGGTGGACGCTGCGGGCAACCTCTACATCGCCGACGGCCAAGACGTGTTGAAGCTCGCGCCGGGTGCGAGCGCCCCCACCGCGCTGCCGTTCCCGGGCTTGTTGGATGCCAACGCTGTGGCAGTGGATACCGCGGGCACCCTCTATGTCACCGACCAGGACAGCCACAGGTTCGCTGAAGACGACCACCCGAAGGTGTGGAAACTTGCGGCCGGGTCGAACACGCCCACCCTGCTGGCGTTTCCGGGCCTCAAGGAACCCGAGGGTGTGGCGGTCGACGCCGGAGGCAATCTCTATGTGACCGACCTCTACAACAACCAGGTGTGGAAACTACCTGCCGGATCCAACACGCCAACACCGCTTCCGTTCACCGACCTCCAGCAGCCCAGCTACCTGGCGGTCGACAGCAGCGGCAACCTCTATGTCGCCGACCTACGCACCAGTCGTGTGCTGAAACTGGCGGCGGGGGCAAGTCGACCAACTGTGTTGCCATTCCCTGGACTCGAGCGCCCCGGTGGCCTGGCAGTCGACGCCGACGGCACTGTCTACGCCACCAGTTACCACGATCAATGCACAGCAACAGGCTCCTGCGCCTTCCTTCAGAAGACCGGCCGCTCCGGGGACGGAAGGGTCCTCAAGCTGGCGCAAGGTTCGAGCACCCCCTCGGTCCTGCCGTTCAGCGGCCTCGACCGCTTATGGGATGTAACGGTGGACGCCGCGGGCGAGGTCTACGTCACCGACAGCGGCGGCCGGGTGCTGAAACTGCCGGTGCAGCGCTAAGACAACCCACCATGCTCCGACGCCCGAAAAACGTTATTTCGACACAGTATTGGCGCAGCAGGGGGCTACGTATCGAGCCGCTGGTTCACTCGAGCCAATGCCTCGTCGAAGATCTCGACCTTCTCACCGCGCCGTTCGTTGGCCGGTTGGGCGGCGCCGCGAGAGCCCTCGGCCGCCACTCGGACCGCGCCTTGCCGCCTCAACAAGCTGAAATTCTTCTCGCGCGCAGTCCTGAGCCGGTGCTGTAAATCCCTCAGCTGCTTTTCGTCCATGCACTCCAGAGCGTCGGGATGACTCTCGTCGATCAACGAATTTTCCTGCGGGGTCAGGTTCACATGATGGTTGCTCACCGTAGATTCATAGCCTGCGCCGACCACACCGGCCCGGCGCACGCTGAACCGTCACGCGAGGGCCATCTCGAGTTCACGTCGCCCGACGGAGGGACGGCCCAGCACCACCGACGATGAGGATGGAAATCGTGACGCTACGAGATGCGGTGCTCGGCGCCTGGGAACTGGTGTCGTTTGTCGCCCGGAACGCAGCCACTGGCGAGGACCGTCATCCGCTCGGCGGCGTGCCGCGCGGCTTGATTCTCTACACCGCCGACGGTCACATGTCGGCTCAGCTCGCCGACTCGGACATGGGCGGATTCATCTCCTACGGTGGGCGATTCTCGGTCGACGAGCAGACCTCGACGCTGCACCATGACGTCACCATCTCGATGATGCCGGAGCTGTTGGCGCAGCCGCAGTTTCGGCACGCCGAAGTTGACGGCGACATCCTTACCCTGTCGGCTAGCAGGACCGACGAAGCAGGCGTGACCACGCAAAGTCGGTTGCTGTGGAAGCGGCCGCCAACGAGTTAACCGCTCGCCCCCAGGAAATGCGGATTGGCCGCGGCCGTCGTCACGCCGGTACCGATCGGCCCACGGGTGTCGAACAGGCTGGCGCTCCCCGTCGCGATTCCGGCATCGCTGTAATGAGTCAACGCCGCCAGACCAATGAACGGGCCGTCAGGTAGCCGGCACAGCGTCATCGTGTAGTCGGCATTGATGAACCCCAATCCCGCCTCGGAGAATCCAGTCAGCGATGCCGTGACGTCGACCGCCATGGCGGCATAGACGAATGGGGTGGGTTGTTCGTCATCGACCAGTGCGTGGATATGCCGAATCCACGCGAAGCGCGGGCCCGCCCACTGCCAGGGATTGTCACCGTGGTCTACGCCGCGGCCGAAGGGTTTGATGAAAAGCGGTGCTGAATCATCGAACTCGGCGGGCTCCGCAGGTACCGGTGGCATGGAAATGTCCGTCGTCCACGGAAGACCCGCGGGTTGGGCGCTGCGGCGAAGGAAAAGTGTTGATGCGCGAGCAACCACCTCTCCGCGCTGCGTCATGGTCGCGTCGATCGACTGGTTTCGCCGACCTGTTCGGAGCACGTTCGACGCGACCTCGACGGGCTCTGCGGCCACGCGGCGCAGGATGTCGACGGTGAAGCGTGCGGGCACCAAGTCCGGATCGGCCCGCTTGGCCTCCACGCTTCTTGCCAAGAGTCCGCCCACCACATGCCCGCCCAGGGTCGGGCCCCACCCGCCGCGGGCGATCTCGTTGGGAACGAAGGTGTCGCCATCGGAAGAAAAGAATGGCGTTGGTGCGAGCGCAGGCATTGCGACTTCCTTCTCAACGTTTGGTGGGCGCGGACGGTATCGAACCGCCGACCGCTGGTGTGTAAAACCAGAGCTCTACCACTGAGCTACGCGCCCGTGCCGGGCAAAGATACCGCCCCGACCACCCGGCGCCCAAAACGCCGACCATCGGCTCAGGCGTTCAGCGCCGCCAGTGCGTCGACCCACAGCCGCTGGTCACGGGCCTCGCCGGGTTGTTTCATCTCGGCGAACCGAATTGTTCCGGACCGGTCGACGGCGAACGTCCCGCGATTGGAAACGCCCGCATCGTCGTTGAACACGCCGTAGGCCTGGCTGACGGCCCCGTGCGGCCAGAAATCCGAGAGCACCGGGAACAGGAAGCCGCTCTGGGTGGCCCACACCTTGTGGGTAGGCGCCGGGCCGACCGAGATCGCCAGTACCGCACGGTCGTCGTTCTCGAAGTCGGGCAGATGGTCACGCACCCCGTCGAGTTCACCTTGGCAGATGCCGGTGAAGGCCAGTGGGAAGAAGACCAGCAGCACGTCTTTGGCCCCGCGAAAGTCGCTGAGGGTGACCGACTGTCGGTTCTGGTCGAGCAGCGTGAAGTCCGGTGCGGTGCTGCCGACCGGCAGCATCAACGACGTCCGGCCGCTCGTGACTTCGGTTGCACCAAGCGGCTGGCGCTCCAGTCGCCGAGATTGACCGACGAGGTCGGCATCAGGCCGGCGGTGGGCGCCGACTCCGCGATCTCGGCGGGCTGCACATGGCCGGGCTTGCCGGTCTTGGGCGTGAGCACCCAGATCACGCCGTCGTCGGCCAGCGAGGCGATCGCGTCCATCAATGTGTCCACCAGGTCGCCGTCGTCGTCCCGCCACCACAGCAAGACGACGTCCACCACCTCATCGGTGTCTTCGTCGAGCATTTCGCCGCCGGTAACGTCTTCGACATCCCCTCGGATGTCGTCGTCGGCGTCCTCGTCCCAGCCCCACTCCTGGACAACCTGCCCTGGTTGGATGCCCAGTTTGCGGGCAAAGCTCAGGGCGTCATCCGCGGCCACCACCGTGCGACCTCCTTGTCAGTTTCAAGCCACTCGAGCGTCAAATACGCCGTGCATTGCAAATTATCGTCGCATAGCCCGAAGCGTTGCACATCAGCCCACTCAAAGGGACGCCCGGCACAGCTTGACGGCTGTGGTCTTGGTGTCGTTGAGCTGATTGACCCGCTGATTGAATTGATCGATCCCGGCGTGCGCGCGAATGGCGCCCGCCACCTCGTGTGCGGCCTCGTTGTACGCGGTGAGCGCCTCCCGCAGCTGCTGGGACACCGGGCCGTTGTTGTCCCCTGCGACGGCCTCGGCGCTGTGGTTGAGGGCATCGATCGCCGGCTGCTCGGTGCCCGAGGTGTCGCGGCCCTGGTTGGTGGCGGCGACGTAGTCGTTCACCCGGTCAACCGCTTCTTTGCTGCTGTCGGCGAACGCCTTGCACACCTGGAAGATGGCCTGCGTGGTCAGCGACTGCTGATGCTTTGACTCCTTGACGCTCGAAGTGACCGACGACTCCGAGACCGACACGGACACCGAGGTCCGATAGGCGGGCGCGATTGCTTCATCGGCGCCCGGTGAGCCGTCCGTGACGGTCGTACACCCGACGACGGCGATCAGGACGACCGCGACACAGCCCGCCGCCCGCGCAGCAGCGGGCCATCCGGGCCAGCCAAGCCATCCGATCCGCACAGGTTCTGACGTTACCGGGTGACATCGACAGGCGCTGTCGTCCGTGGCGATCGTGGCGTTACGGACCGGCTTGGCCGGGGACTGCGCGGCGCGACTTCCAGTGCGGCACGATAGGAGCATCCCCCACAAGGGCCGCACCACCGAGACACAACCGAAGACGTCAATCCGCGACGGCTCGATCAGCCACAAGCCGGTCAGCCGCCTACAAAGGAGTAGTGCGTTGACCACCGAGTTCGTCCGCCACGATCTGGCGAAAAACCCAACCGGCACAAGCGAACCCGAGCGCGTACGGGTGATCCGCGAAGGCGTCGGGTCGTACCTGCCGGACATCGATCCCGAGGAAACCGCCGAGTGGCTGGAATCCTTCGACGAGCTCTTGGTGCGTCAAGGTCCGGCGCGGGCGCGCTACCTGATGCTGCGGTTGCTGGAGCGGGCCGGTGAACAACGGGTGGCGCTGCCCGCGCTGACGTCGACCGACTACGTCAACACGATCCCGACCGAGATGGAGCCGTGGTTCCCCGGCGACGAGGACGTCGAGCGTCGCTATCGGGCCTGGATCAGGTGGAACGCCGCGATCATGGTGCACCGGGCCCAACGCCCGGGAGTCGGTGTGGGCGGCCATATTTCAACGTATGCATCCTCGGCGGCGCTCTACGAGGTCGGGTTCAACCACTTCTTCCGCGGCAAATCGCATCCCGGCGGCGGGGACCAGGTGTTCATTCAGGGCCACGCCTCCCCCGGCATCTATGCCCGGGCATTCCTCGAGGGCCGGCTGAGTACCGACCAACTCGACGGCTTCCGTCAAGAGCACAGCCATCCTGGCGGCGGGCTGCCGTCCTATCCGCACCCGCGGCTGATGCCCAGCTTCTGGGAGTTCCCGACGGTCTCGATGGGCCTGGGCCCGATGAACGCGATTTACCAGGCCCGGTTCAACCACTACCTGCACGACCGCGGCCTCAAGGACACCTCGGATCAGCACGTGTGGGCGTTTCTGGGCGACGGCGAGATGGACGAGCCGGAAAGCCGCGGCCTGGCCCACGTGGCCGCTCTGGAAGGCCTGGACAACCTGACGTTCGTGGTCAACTGCAACCTGCAGCGTCTGGACGGCCCGGTACGCGGCAACGGCAAGATCATCCAGGAGCTGGAGTCCTTCTTCCGCGGCGCGGGCTGGAATGTCATCAAGGTGGTGTGGGGCCGCGAGTGGGACGCGTTGCTGCACGCTGATCGCGACGGCGCCCTGGTGAATCTGATGAACACCACGCCCGACGGCGACTATCAGACCTACAAGGCCAACGACGGGGCCTACGTTCGCGACCACTTCTTCGGCCGCGACCCGCGCACCAAGGCGCTGGTCGAGCCGATGACCGACGCCGAGATCTGGAACCTCAAGCGCGGCGGCCACGACTACCGCAAGGTCTATGCCGCCTACCGCGCCGCCGTCGACCACCACGGTCAGCCGACGGTGATCTTGGCCAAGACCATCAAGGGCTACTCACTCGGTGCGCACTTCCAGGGCCGCAACGCCACCCACCAGATGAAAAAGCTTGCGCTGCAAGACCTCAAGGACTTCCGCGACGCCATCAGGATTCCGATCAGCGATGAACAGCTCGAACAGGATCCCTACCTGCCGCCGTACTACCACCCCGGCGCCGAGGCCCCGGAGATCCGCTATCTGCTCGAGCGTCGCCACGCACTGGGCGGCTTCGTTCCCGAGCGGCGCACCAAGACCAAGACGCTGCGGCTGCCGGGTCGCGACATCTACGCACCCCTGAAAAAAGGGTCCGGAAACCAGGAGGTCGCCACCACCATGGCGACGGTCCGAACCTTCAAAGAACTGTTGCGCGACAAAGAGATTGGTAGTCGGATAGTCCCGATCATCCCGGACGAGGCGCGCACGTTCGGGATGGACTCGTGGTTTCCGTCGCTGAAGATATACAACCGCAACGGCCAGCTCTACACCGCCGTCGACGCCGAACTCATGCTGGCCTACAAGGAAAGTCAGACCGGCCAGATCCTGCACGAGGGCATCAACGAAGCCGGATCAGTCGCCTCGTTCACCGCCGTCGGCACGTCGTATTCGACTCACAACGAGCCGATGATCCCGATCTACATCTTCTATTCGATGTTCGGTTTCCAGCGGACCGGCGACGGGCTGTGGGCCGCCGCCGACCAGATGGCCCGCGGCTTTCTGCTCGGGGCCACCGCCGGGCGCACCACGCTGACCGGCGAAGGCCTCCAGCACGCTGACGGACAGTCACTGCTGCTGGCCGCCACCAACCCAGCGGTGCTCTCCTATGACCCCGCGTTCGCCTTCGAGATCGCGCACATCATCGAAGCCGGGCTGGCCCGCATGTACGGAGAGAACGCCGAAAACGTCTTCTATTACCTGACCATCTACAACGAGCCCTACGTACAGCCACCCGAACCGGAGAACTTCGACCCCGAAGGCATGCTGCGCGGCATCTACCGCTTCCAGCCGGCCACCGAGCACCGCACCAGCACCGCCAACATCCTGGCCTCCGGGGTGGCGATGCCCGCTGCGCTGCGGGCAGCTGCGATGTTGGCCGCCGAATGGGACGTCGCGGCCCACGTGTGGTCGGTGACCAGCTGGAGCGAACTCAACCGCGAC
>CBAAAS010000051.1:0-10296 GCA_964658855.1 uncultured Mycobacterium sp. | reverse complement strand
CGGCGCCGATGCTGTGCATGGCCAGTTCGACCGCCTCGGCCATCAGCGGCGCGTGAACCGTCTCGGTCAGCACTTCGGTGACCTCGCCGCCCTGGGCGGCCGGACTGCCGTTGCGAATACGCGTGATAGTGCCGGCCGGCCAGTCCAGCACCTCCTCCAGCTTGGCCAACGTTCCGCGACGCGGCCAGCTGCGCCCCTTCTCGAACGCGATCAGGGTGCCGGCGTTGATGACCTTGTCTCTGGCCAGGCTGCGCTGAGTGATGTCGAGTTCGCGGCGACGGGCCGAGACTGCCCGGCCGGCCCGGGCCACCGCGGGATCGGTCTCGGCCAGCTCGTCCCAGTGGTCTTCGTCGTCGACATCGGGCTCGACGGCAGTCACCACGGTCTCGTCGCGCGGGCCACCGGGCTCCAGCGTCACCGGGATTCCGTTCGCGTCGCCGAGATGGACGGTGGTGGGAACGGTGACCAGCACCGAGTTTCGCCGCACACCCTCGATGAACATCCCGTTGGTGCTGGTGTCGATGACCTGCCAGCCGCCGTGGCGCGGCTCCAACCGGACGTGGGAACGGGAGATCCGGTCGTCGTTGATCCGCACGGTTGCGGACGGGTCCCTGCCGAGGACCGCGACGCCGTCGTGGGCGCTCAGCGGGTGCGACCGGGATCCGACCCGAACCACCAGGCCGGGCAGGGATGCCGACGCGCTCGGGCCAGTGGTCATCGCGCCTCCCTCCTCAGATCGCCACGTAGATGCTACGCCTTCGCTACGGTGCTCGGCCCTGCGATGTGCACCATGTGCTTCGGTTATCGGGCCGAGTTGATGCATTTGACGCCACTTTCCGCGGCCTTATCGGTCCCTTAGCCTATTCACCATAACATCTTAACTAAGCATTAAGGCACGTCAACGCCGCCTTTCAGCATCCAGAGACCCCAGCGTCGACTTTTCGCAGCAGTGCTTTGATTTAACTGTTGCACTGCACCAACCAAGTCCCTAGAGTCGTAGCAATAGTGGTGCGAACGCGCCACAACTGGAGGGGTAACGCTATGACTGCAACAGTGATGACGCTGGCCGCGCCGGCGGAAGAGTTCGTCCCGATCTGCACCACCGACCCGGAGCGGTGGACCACCTACCCGGACGATGAGGCCAAAGCGCTCTGCCGCGCCTGCCCGCTGCGGTGGCGGTGCGCCCGGGAAGCGTGGGAAACGCCGGGCTCCGAGGGCCTCTGGGCGGGGGTGGTGATCCCGGAGTCTGGCCGCGGCCGCGAATTCGCACTGCGCCAGCTGCGCTCGCTCGCCGCGCACGGTGGCTACCCGGTCCGGCCGGGGTACCGCGCCCGTCGACGCATCGTTCTGCCCGGGGCGTAGCGCACCGCTCATCTATCGCTGACCGGGGGCAGTGGCCTGACGGCAGTTACGATTCCGGGGTGCAACCACCGCCGCCAGGCCCCCCTCCGCAATGGGGACCCCCACCAGACGACTCGCTGGGGCACGTCGGGCCTGGCTTCGGAGGTCAGCCCGGCCCGGAGAACTACGGCCAGCAACCGCCACCACCGGGGTATGGACCGCCGCGATGGGGCGGCTACGGCCCGCCCGTGCCGGCCCCGACGTCGCAGCAGGCGTTCGGCTGGATCACCCTCGCGGCCATCGGGGTGCTGGGATTGCTCGGCGGGATCCTCACGCTGACCCTCTGGATCAACCTGAAAAGCGCTGTCAGTCGGGCCGCTGACGTCTGCGATCGGTTCGGCGGTGAGTACGGCAACATGTGCCGCCACCAGATCCACAACATGGTCCCCCCGGTGCCGGTGGCCCTGGTCGTGTGCCTCTTCCTGATCATCGCGGGCTGCCTTGCGGTTGCCGCCGGCGCGGTGATGCTCTTTCTCAAGAGGCCACTGGGGCAGTTTCTGATCCTCGGCGGCGGCATCGTCATGCTCGTCTTGTCGATCGGCCTCGAAGCGCGCTACGGCGCGACGGGTCGAGTTACCTACGACCTGATTGCAGGTCTGATCATCGCGGCCGCCGGCGGCCTGATGTTCGTCTCAGCCTTCCGGGTGCTGCTGGGCCTGCCACCGCAGTTGACCGCGCGACCCGGCGGATATCCGGGCAGCGGACAGTGGCAGCCCGGGCCACCTCCGCCCCCGCACTACAACCCTCCCGGCCCGCCGCAGCAGTGGTGAGCGACCCGGCCGGATAGGCCCCGCCACAAGCCGCGAACCGCCGAGGCCGATAACGTCGACGAGGCCCGGCAAAGCTCAGGAGGTGGCGGCCATCGGCGGCACAGACGCAAACCCCGGCGCGGCGCATCCGCGACGCGACAATGTGTTGCTCGTGCACTGGCACGACCTTGGCCGGTATCTCGGCGCCTACGGTCACCCGGATGTCACCAGCCCCCGACTGGACCAGCTTGCCGCCGAGGGCATCCTGTGCACCCGCGCGCATGCCACCGCGCCACTGTGCTCGCCGTCGCGAGGGTCACTGTTCACCGGCCGCTACCCGCAGAGCAACGGACTGGTCGGGCTGGCGCACCACGGTTGGGAATATCGCCCCGGCGTCCGGACGCTGCCGCAAATTCTTTCCGAAAATGGCTGGTACTCCGCACTTTTCGGGATGCAGCACGAAACATCCCATCCGTCCAGGCTGGGTTTCGATGAGTTCGACGTGTCGAACTCCTACTGCGAGTACGTTGTTGAACGCGCTCAGCAGTGGCTACGCGACCACGACGCCGGCCAGCCGTTCCTGCTGACGGCCGGGTTCTTTGAAACCCACCGGCCTTATCCGCGAGACCGTTACGAACCCGCCGACACCGACACTGTCGATCTGCCCGACTATCTGCCCGATACCGTTGAGGTACGCCAGGATCTGGCCGAGTTCTACGGATCCATCACGACCGCCGACGCCGCGGTCGGCCGGATACTGGACACCCTTGCCGCCACCGGGCTGGACGAGAGCACCTGGGTGGTCTTCCTCACCGACCATGGCGCGGCATTCCCCAGAGCCAAGTCCACGCTGTACGAGGCGGGCACCGGGATCGCGATGATCGCCCGCCCGCCGACCCGAATGAAGCTGGCGCCCAAGGTTTACGACGATCTCTTCAGCGGGGTGGATCTGCTGCCGACACTGCTGGAGTTGCTCGGAGTCGCGACACCGTCCGACATCGAAGGCGTGTCGCATGCGCAGGCGCTACTCGCCCGCGATCACGGCGAGCCGGTGCGCGACCACGTCTACACCGGCAAGACCTATCACGACTCGTTCGATCCCATCCGCGCGATCCGGACCAAAGACTTCAGCTACATCGAAAACTACGCGCGCCGACCACTACTGGACCTGCCATGGGACATCGAGGAGAGCCCCTCGGGGCAGGCCGTGGCACCATCGGTCACCTCCCCGCGACCAGAACGCGAACTCTACGATCTGCGCTCAGACCCCTCCGAGACCACCAACCTGCTGACCGAAGGCGAAACCGACGACGCCGACAAGATAGCCGCTGATCTCGCTGTCCGCCTCCATGATTGGCGACAGCGGACCAACGACGTCATTCCGTCCGACTTCGCCGGCAGCCGCATCGCGGCGCGCTACACCGAGACGTATCTGCAGATCCACGAGAGGGTACCCACCAGTCGGTCGGGGATCGCCGCTGACCGCGGCATCGACGATGCAACCCGTCGAACAGATCCGTAGTCGCACCCGTCGGGTCTGCGGTTAGGCTCTCTCGGTGCCCGAGCATCCGACGTCCTATCTTGTGCTTGCCTCGCAGCGGTGCGGCAGCACATTGTTGGCCGAGTCGCTACGCGCAACCGGTATAGCGGGCGAGCCGCAGGAGTTCTTCCAGTACCTGCCGACCACCGGGATGGCGCCGCAGCCGCGTCAGTGGTTCGCCGACGTCGAGGACGAGACGATCCTGCATCTGCTCGATCCGGTCGACCCCGGGATGCCGGATACCGCGTCTTCGGTCGCCTGGCGCGAACACATCCGCAGCGCTGGCCGGACGCCGAACGGCATCTGGGGCGGCAGGCTGATGTGGAATCAGACACCGCTGCTACAGCAACGGGCGTCATCGCTGCCCGATCGTTCCGGGGACGGTTTACGCGCAGCCATTCGGGACGTCATCGGCAGCGAGCCCGTCTACGTTCACGTCCACCGGCCCGATGTGGTGTCGCAGGCGGTGTCGTTCTGGCGTGCCGTCCAGACGCGGATGTGGCGAAGCCGGCCGCACGCCGAGCATGGTTCGCGGGCCACCTACCACGCCGGTGCGATCGCCCACGCGGTGCACATGTTGCGGGAGCAGAACGAGTGCTGGCGCGCCTGGTTCGCGGAGGAGGGCATCGAGCCGATCGATGTGCCGTATCCGACGCTGTGGCGCAACTTGAGCACGATCGTCGCGACGGTGCTGGACGCGATCGGCCAGGATCCCCGGCTGGCCCCGGCGCCGGCTCCGGACCCGCGAACTGGCGAACACTCGGATGAGTGGGTGGAGCGCTACCGCGACGACGCCCGGCGATTGGGACTACCGGCGTAGCCGACGGTTCTCCCCGCCGCATGCCCGACGATTCGAGGATGGACGATGGCCGACGACGATGAGGCCGCCGAGGTACGGCAGGTGTGGTCAGCGCTGGGCTTACCCGGCGTGATCGACGTGCATACCCATTTCATGCCGAAATCGGTGATGGACAAGGTATGGCAGTACTTCGATTCCGCGGGTCCGCTGGTGGGTCGCGAGTGGCCGATCAAGTATCGGAGCGCGGAATCCGAACGTGTGCAGATGCTGCGACGGTTCGGGGTGCTCGGCTTCACCGCGCTGGTCTATCCGCACAAGCCTCAGATGGCGGCATGGCTCAATCAGTGGGCTGCGCAATTCTCGCGCGAGACACCGGATTGCCTTGCCACCGCGACTTTTTACCCCGAGCCGGATGTGGGCGAGTACGTCGCCGCGGCGATCGCCGGTGGCACGCAGGTCTTCAAAGCGCACGTTCAGGTGGGCCGGTACGAGCCCAACGATCCGCAGCTCGACCCGGCGTGGGGCGCTATCGAGGATGCCGGGATTCCCGTCGTCATTCACTGCGGTTCGGGCCCCGCACCCGGCGAGCACACCGGCCCCGAGCCGATACGGCTTCTGCTGCAACGCTATCCGCGACTGCGGCTGATCATCGCGCACATGGGAATGCCGGAGTATGAGGACTTCTTGGACATCTGCGAAAAGTCATCCGATGTCCGGCTCGACACCACGATGGCGTTCACCCCGTTCGTCGACGAGCTCATGCCGTTCCCGCCGTCGCAGCTGAATCGACTGCGGGACTTGAGTGATCGCATCCTATTCGGTAGCGACTTTCCCAACATTCCCTACAGCTACGCCGATGCCATGCGGTCCCTCACCCGGTTGCCGGGCGTCGACGACGCATGGCTGCGCGGCGTCTTCTACGAAAACGCCGCGGCCTTGTTCTCGCTGTCCGGCTAGGTCAGGCGACCGGTTGCGGTTGCGCGGTGCTGGCCCAGCGCAGCCGCTCCAGGAGCAGCGATTCGGGTAGCACGACATGGCCGTCCAGGCGCTGACTCGACAGCGGGTCCAAGGCCGTCAGCGCCGCGCGCTGGATCCCGGACTTCGAGATCAGACCGGGCAGCGGCCCGCTCGCACCGGGGGCGGCGTCGGTCAGGAACGCGCACGCAACCGCCAGGGTCTGGTCGTTGCCCGCGCCGGACACTTCGGCCGCCGTCCAGACTTCGCGGACCGGGTACGACCAGATGGCCGCGAGCGTGTTGGGCAGCGCGGTGTCCACCTTGACCCCGTATGCGGCAATGTGATTCGAGCTTCCCTGACTTACGCCGGACCACGTCTCGCGGGACGATCGGGGGTACGGCGTCGGAACGTCATCGGAGTTCGCCAGGGCGGCCGTCCAACCGCTTTCCCGGAGGTGGTCCGCCAGTCGGCGAGCCGCGACCTCGGCGGTCTCGCGCAACGGAATCTGCGCCGAACGGGCTTGCAGCGCAGCGAGATTGTCTGCGGCGGAGATAGTCACGCCGATCCACGTCTCCCGTTCCCGGGTGCCCACTTCAGATGTGCTGTCACGGCTGGTCACGCGGACGGCGTCGGCGCGTAGACCGTAGCGTCGGACGTAACCGGCGATCAGCGCCAGCGGCAGCGAGTCGGCATCACCCAGCGGCGGCGCCACTCGCAGCAGCGCGGTCGTCCGTACGTCGGTGACCGATTCCTCTGCCGCACGTGCCCCCCGGCTGGGACGCAGGATCGCCAGGCGGCGGCGCAGGATCGTGGTGACCGGCAGCCCCTGCCAGCGGGCCAGCAGCACGATCACCGCCGCAACCGCGACCCCGACCACCCAGCGCTCACGCACCGAATGCCAGGGGAAGGCGATGGCCGCGGCCACAACCGCCAACAGCACCAAGGTGATCCGCCCGGTGGGCGGCGAGGGGAATTTGTTCGCGCTCACAGCGATGGTTCCTTTCGTCGGCGTGCGGCGACCGCGGCGGCAGCCACGACGGCCAATAGCAGAGCGGCCGTCCCACCGAACGCGACGATCCGGGGTAGCTGGCTCTTCGGTGCGGGTTCTGGCGGCGCCACAACATGTTTCACCGGCGACTTGTCGCCGCTGACGGCGGCGGGGAGCTCCCAGGTCAAGGCCGCCACCGGGTCTACGGCGCCGGTGCCGACGATGTTCGACGGCGCGCGGGCACCGTTGTGCGCTGACCCGGTGATCCGCTGGATCACCTGCGTGGAGTTCAACTCCGGATACTTGCTGCGCACCAGCGCCGCGACTCCGGCAACGTATCCGGCCGCGTAGCTCGTACCGGCCAGCGGCACCAGTTGCTGATGTTCGTTCGGCAGGCCGTTGGCGAGTCCGCCGTCGTCGCGGTTGCTCACCGACACGATGCTTTCGCCGGGTGCGGCGACACCTACCCACGGACCGGCCATCGTGAACTTCGACGGCTGATCGCCGGGTGTGAGCGATCCGACCGACAGCACGTAGGGCTGCCACCACGAGGGCACTGAAACCGACGTCACGCCAGCCCAATTGCGCGGATCTTCGGGACGGCCCAGGTCGGTCAGCGGGTTCGAGTCACACGCCGTGCCACTGGCCGCACCGGCGGCGCCGATGTTGCCGGCCGCGGCCACGATCACGGCATCCTTATCGACCGCGGCATACCGAATCGCCGCTCCGAGTGCGCCTTGATCAACGTTACGGTCGGCGGGGAGGCAGGTGATCCCCGAGACGGTGATCACCCGGGCGCCGAGATCGGCAGCGTGCACGATCGCGCGGCCGAGCGCCGTCACGTCGACGACTGCCCGCCCGAGGGCGGGATCGCCACCCGCGCTGCGCGCCGAGAACTTCGCCGAGGTCACCCGAAGTGACACCAGCCGGGCCCCGGGCGCAATCCCGGCGAAGCCGTCGTCGCCCGGCTGGCCGGCGATCAGGCCGGCCACCGCTGTACCACGCCCGTCGCAGTCGGTGAGCCCGTCGGTCGACTCGACATAGTCACCGCCCGGCTGAACGCCGGGCAGCCGTGGCCCCGATCGCACACCGGTGTCCAGCACCGCGACCAGTTGACCGTCGCCGCGGGAAAACCGCCACGCCGCAGCCGGATCCAGCGTCTGCTGGCTCGGCGGTGCCGCTTTGAAATCGGTGCCCGAGATGACGCCGGTCGCACTGCACTCGCCGTTCTTCTCCATCGGCGCCACCGGACCGGGTGCACCGGGGGGCGGCGCCGCGCCGGGATCGACCTGAGGGCGGTCGATCGCCATTGCAGGCGGGCAGGCCCACAGCGTGGCTACCACAGCCGCTGCGAGACAACCGGATCGACGAGTGCGGGCAGAACTCATCGATCAAGCACCACCGCGAACAGTCCAACCAGGTACGCGATCACCGGGATCAGCGACGCGTCGATGCCGGACGCGACGAATCCCACCAGCCGACGCAACGGCAGCGAGTAGGTCTCCGGCGAAGCGACCGCCGGGCTCAGTGCTACGACAACCCAGGCCGACACCAGCGCAGCGAGCACCACCGCGATCACCAGTGCGGTCAGGTAGTGCGCGGTCGCGGTGTAGAGGACCACCAACGCGACGCCGACCAGGTGCGGCTGGGCCAGCAGCCACGCTTTGATGGCTGCCGAGTCCCACACCCGGGCCCGCAGCGCAGCTGAGGCGGCCGTCGCGGCGACCAGGTACCAGCCCCACGGAGAGAGCGTTTCCGGCCGCCACGCGATGGCCAGCGAGCCGATCACGCTGAGCAGCACGGCGCCGGCGATGAAGCCGGTCTGATGCGCGTCGCTGATCCGGACCCGTCGCGGCAGGTCTTCGAGTACGCGCGCCGACGGAGCCGACGGGGTCGGGTCGCCGGGCGCCGGAATGACCGGCAGTGGGAATCGTGCCCACAGCGCGGACAGTTGCGGGGCTTCGATAGTGAACAGCAACGCGACGATGAGCAGACCCGCGCCCAGCGGCACCAGCGGCAGCTGCCACAGCGCACTCGCGCCGGCAGTCAGCAGCACACCCACGCCCAGCACCGCAGTCGCGGTGAAAAAGCCGATGATGCCGCGGCTTTCGCGGTGCGGCAGGATCAGGCTGATCAGCGACCACGCGGCCACACCGGCCGCGGCCAGCGTCACCTGTGGCGTGCCGAAGTGACCCGGCACCGCCAGCGCCAATGCCGCGGCGATCGGCACCAGAGCGGCGGCGGACAAGGCCGCACCGGCCCGCGGCGAACGCGCCGCCAGACCCGCCACCACAGTGAGTAGCGCGATCGCACCGACCGCGAACACACCGGCGGGCGAGCCGGTGGCCACCCGATGGACGACTCCGAGACCTGTTGCCGCCCAAATCAATCCGATGACACCAGCAATCGCGCCGCGCTGGATGTGCGCCGTGCCCCAAGGCTTCAGCCGCGAGGTCGAGAAGATGACGGCGGCATCGGCGATGTCCTCGACGATGCCCGGCGCGGCCGGCCCGACCGGGATCGGCTGCAACGCCAACAGGTCGCCGTCGACCACGCCGACCGTTCCCAGACTGGCGTCCAGGCTGAAGGGTGCACCACCGATCGGCGCGAGGCTGAGCCGCACCGGTGTCGTCGGCTCGGTTACCGAGCTTCCGGCGCCCGCCGCGTCGTCGGCGACGACAGGTACAACCAAACGTTCTACAGCCGGCAGGATTTCGCGCAGCGGCAGATCTACCGGCAGTGCGATCTCGGTCAGCCGACTGTCGGAAAGGATGGCGACCCGCACGATGGGTATGACAGCGCTGGACATCACCGGCTCCTCAGGATTCTGCGAGACATTGCTTCTCTTTCTCTTTGGGAATGACGATTGCTATCGGGCGTTAGGTCAGACAGTTTGTGGATTGCCGGTGAAGTCTCGGGAGAGCCGGTTGCCCTCGAACCAGTGGCCTTGCGGTAGTTGGCTGGTGAGCTGTTCGACGGCGATCGCGATGGCGAACGGGGTACCGGGGCTGAACGTGGAGATCCATTCGTCGTCGAACGCACGCGACGGGCTGACCAGCACCCTGCCTACGGCGGTATCGACAATGCTCATGCCCACCTCGGTGCTGGTGTGCCGCCCGTCGTGGTGGCAGCCCGCGACGATCTCCACGTAGCTTCGTGGCCCGGTGAACACCGATTCGACCACCGCCCGCGCCGACTGCGGAATGCTCAGGTAATCAAGGACTTCGGTGAGCGGCGCGCCGTTGCGCAGCCGCTCGTCAGCCCGCGCACCGACCTGAGCGGGCAGGCTGAACTCGTCGAATCGGGCCGGCGGACGCTGCGCCAGGCCGACACCGAGAATCGGCACCAGCGCGCGGGCGTCGTGTATATCCATTGCCGTGAATGTGACGAGCTGCGCATTACGCAGTGCCACAACAGTTTTGCCGCCGCGCTGGGCGATGATGCCGCGCAGCAGGTCTGCACTACCCGGTACGGCGGCCGAACCCACATAGCGCAGGTCCAGCCACCGCTCCGGAAAGCACACCACCCGAATCCAGTCGGCTACCGCCCGGTTGATGACGCCATCGTCCGACACCATGCCCAGGCGGGCCAGTTCGTCGGTCTGGGCTGCGAGGAACGCACCCCGTTCGGCGGCATCAGTGTAGGGCGTGGTGATCGCCAGAACCCACGGAAACGTTCCCGCTCCCACGGTTTCAGCGATACACCACGCCTGGTCGACGGTCAGCTCGACGGCGTTGGGCTCGTTGGTCATCTACGTCGCGGATCCACTCGACTCGATCCGCCCCACAAGCATTGCCGTGGCGGTGGTTAGCCGCCCCACTTGGCGCCTTCGGCCGCGTCACGGGCCAGCATCGAGGTGGTG
>CBAAAS010000050.1:0-10356 GCA_964658855.1 uncultured Mycobacterium sp. | reverse complement strand
CGTCGGCCAACTCGATCACGTGTTCCTGATCTACATGGAGAACAAGGGCGTCGACGACATCGTCGGCAGCCCCAACGCGCCGTACATCAACAGCCTGATCAACACCGAAGACTACGACAGCAACTACTTCGCGCTGGGCCACCCCAGCGACCCCAACTACATCCGGGTCGTGGGCGGGTCGGACTTCGGCCTCGACTACAACCCCGCCGGGAATGTCATCGACGCACCCAGCCTCATGCAGGAAATGGATCAGGCGGGTATTTCGTGGGCAGGCTACGCGCAGAGCATGCCCACCCCGGGCGACCTCGTGTCATCGGGCGACTACTCCGTCGACCAATTACCCTTCGCGCAATTCAACTACGTCTACGACAACACCCCCGCCTATCTACAGGAACACCTGCTCCCGCTGACGCAGTTGTCCACCGATCTCCAAAACCCGAACACCTTCCCCGAATTCACGTGGATCGCTGCCGACGAGGACCACAACATGGAGGGCCCTATCGATAGTCCTTCTGGCCTAACACAATTCATTACCAGCCAGTTCACGGACCAGCAGTACAACGTCGCCGCCGGCGACCAGTTCGTCCAGCAAGAGGTGTCCGCGATTGAAAACTCGCCAACGTGGACTGACCCGACGCAGCACGACGCCATCATCCTCACGTTCGACGAGGACAACAACAACCTGTCGCTGGGCTTCGGGAACGACGGCAACAACGTTCCGATGATTGTCATCCCGAACGGGGGCGCCGAGTCTGGCGCCAACGGGATGGAATCCGGCCCCTTCACCACCGACGCTTACGCCAACGAGTACAGCCTGATGGCCACGATCGAAGACGCCTTGCGTGCTACGCCAGGAACTCTGGCCCCGCTCACTGACAACGACATGTACGCCCCACCCATGAATGCCTTCTGGAGATAATTCACTCACTCACCCTTGTTCGGGATCGTCGGCATATTCGGCCATGGGATCGTGCCGGGCGGACACTGAAACCATTGAAACTGCGGGAGGACACAAGCTTTTCCTTCCCGAACGTGGTCGCCCGAGACGCCGAAGTCATGGCAGACGGACGTGTCCCAATTCGGGTAGATGGGAACTCGGTTCCCCCCGTGGCCGGCTGCGTCGACTGTGATGCCCAGCGGCGGCGGATCTCCTGGGCACCAGCGAAACTCGCTGGCGCCGGCGGTACCTGCCGCGAGCCCCAAACCGGCCACCGCGACGGCTCCCGAGACCAGCGCCCCGGTAGTGAATTTCTTCAGGTTGTAGGTGTACATGGCACGAAAGTTAGGTGCGGCCGCTTGTCGGATTCTTAACAGACCAACTAGAACGTGTTTCAGAAATGGGGTCCCGCGGCCGTCGGTGCCTTGTTACGGTGACGCCCGTGATCCTGGACAAATTCCGACTCGACGACCAAGTCGCCGTCGTCACCGGTGGCGGGCGCGGTCTCGGCGCAGCCATCGCGCTGGCGTTCGCCGAGGTCGGCGCCGACGTCGTCATCGCTTCCCGCACCCAGTCCGAACTAGAGGCCGTCGCCGAGAAGGTCCGCGCGCTTGGTCGGCGCGCCCACATCGTCACCGGCGATCTGGCTCAGCCCGAGGTCACCGCCGAGCTGGCCGCTCAGGCCGTCGAGGCGTTCGGGCGGCTGGACATCGTCGTCAACAACGTCGGCGGCACCATGCCCAACGGACTGCTGACCACGTCGACGAAAGACCTCAAAAGCGCGTTCACCTTCAACGTCGCCACCGCCCACGCGCTGACCATCGCCGCGGTGCCGCTGATGCTCGAGCACTCCGGCGGGGGCAGCATCATCAACATCACCTCGACGATGGGGCGGGTGGCCGGCCGCGGCTTCGCCGCCTACGGCACCGCCAAAGCCGCGCTCGCCCACTACACCCGGCTGGCCGCGCTCGACCTGTGCCCGCGGGTCCGGGTCAACGCCATCGCGCCGGGCTCGATCGCCACGTCCGCGCTCGACATCGTCGCCTCCAACGACCAGCTGCGCGAGCCGATGGAGCAGGCGACACCGCTGCGCCGTCTGGGCCAGCCCGACGAGATCGCCGCCGCCGCCGTGTATTTGGCATCACCCGCCGGTGCCTACCTGACCGGTAAGGTGATCGAGGTCGATGGCGGCATCACCTTTCCCAACCTCGACCTACCGATCCCGGACCTGTGAGCATGGCTATCAAAGTCGCCGCGATCGGCACCGGCAATGTCGGCGTCCACGCGCTCAGGGCACTGATCACCAACCCGGACTACGAGCTCACCGCAGTATGGGTGTCCTCGGAATCCAAAGCCGGCAAGGACGCCGGAGAGCTTGCCGGTCTTGATGTTTCGACCGGTATCGCAGCGTCCACCGACCTGGATGCTGTGCTGGCCACCGGCCCGCAGTGCGCGGTCTACACCGCGATGGCCGACAACCGGCTGCCCGACGCCCTCGAGGACTACCGGCGCATTCTGGCGGCCGGCGTCAACGTCGTCGGCAGCAGCGCGGTCTTCCTGCAGTACCCGTGGCAGGTGCTCCCGGACAGCATGCTCAAACCGATCGAAGACGCGGCCCGAGAGGGTAATTCGAGCTTGTTCGTCAACGGCATCGATCCTGGATTCGCCAACGACCTGATTCCACTGGCGCTGGCCGGAACCTGCCAGAGCATCCAGCAGATCCGCTGCATGGAGATCGTCGACTACGCGACTTACGACAGCGCGACGGTCATGTTCGACGTGATGGGATTCGGCAAGCCGCTCGACGAGATCCCGATGCTGCTTCAACCGGGCGTACTGAGCCTGGCATGGGGGTCGGTGGTGCGTCAGCTCGCCGCCGGGTTGGGAATCAAACTCGACTCGATCACCGAACGCCAGGAGCGGATTCCGGCGCCCGAGGACTTCGACATCGCGTCCGGGCACATCCCCAAGGGCAGTGCCGCCGCGCTGCGATTCGAGGTTCAGGGACTTGTCGACGGGCACCCCGCTGTGGTTCTCGAACACGTCACCCGGCTGCGCGAAGACCTGTGCCCGGACTGGCCGCAGCCGGCTCAGCCCGGTGGGTGCTATCGGATCGAGATCACCGGCGAACCGTCGTACGCCGTCGACGTCTGCCTGAGCAGCCCCAACGGGGACCACAACCACGCCGGCCTGGTCGCGACGGCGATGCGGGTCGTCAACGCCATTCCAGCCGTCGTCGAAGCGCCCGCCGGAATACGGACCACGCTGGACCTTCCGCTGATCACCGGACGCGGCCTGTACTCGGTGAGCTAACGGTTTCGGCTAACCTAACTTTCTGATTAGTCGACCGAAAGTGAGTTAGGTGCCCCAGGACACCCGTGCCCGGCTGAAGCCCGGGTGGTATCTGCTCGGCCCCGCCTTCGTCGCCGCCATCGCGTACGTCGACCCGGGCAATGTCGCCGCGAACATCAGCGCGGGCTCGCAATTCGGCTTTGCGTTGTTGTGGGTCATCGTCCTGGCGAACGTGATGGCCGGTCTCGTGCAGTACCTCTCAGCGAAGCTCGGGCTGGTGACCGGACGCTCGCTGCCCGAGGCGATCGGCGCCAAGCTGAATCGCCCGACCCGGGTGGCTTTTTGGCTGCAGGCCGAGGTCGTCGCGATGGCCACCGACGTGGCCGAGGTGATCGGCGGAGCCATCGCGCTGCACATCCTGTTCGGGCTGCCGCTTCTGCTCGGCGGCGTCATCACCGGGGTGGTGTCGTTGCTCCTGCTGCGCATTCAAGACCAGCGCGGCCAGCAGATCTTCGAGCGCGTCATCACCGGACTGCTGCTGGTGATCGCCATCGGCTTCACCGCGAGTTTCTTCGTCTCGACGCCGCCGCCCGGCGAGGTGCTCGGCGGTCTGGTGCCCCGATTCCTCGGCAAGGAGAGTGTGCTGTTGGCCGCGGCCATCCTGGGCGCGACGGTGATGCCGCATGCGGTGTATCTGCATTCCGGGCTGGCCCGCGACCGGCACGGTCATCCCGACGCGGGCCCCGACCGCCGCCGACTGCTGCGGATCACCCGGTTGGATGTCGGGCTGGCGATGGTGGTCGCGGGCGCGGTGAACGTCGCCATGCTGTTGGTGGCCGCGTTGAACATGCGGAGCCACGGCGACATCAACTCGATCGAAGTGGCCTACGCCGCCGTGCACGACACCGTGAGCCCTTTGATTGCAGTGCTTTTCGCGATCGGCCTGCTGGCATCGGGGTTGGCATCGGCATCGGTGGGCGCTTACGCCGGCGCAATGATCATGCAGGGCTTGCTGCACCGGTCGGTCCCCATGGTGGTGCGCCGGCTGGCGACGCTGGCGCCCGCTTTGTTGATTCTGGCTTTGGGTTTTAATCCGACGCGCACGTTAGTGCTGTCGCAGGTCGTTCTGTCGTTCGGGATTCCGTTCGCCCTGCTGCCGCTGGTTCGACTGACCAGCAATCGCGCGCTGATGGGAACAGACACCAATCACCGCGTCACCACCGCCGTGGGCTGGCTGATCGGCACGATGATCAGTCTGCTGAACGTGGTGCTGATCTACCTGACGATCACCGCCAAAGGCTAGGCCCGGCGTCAAAGTTTTCGCTCTCCCGCCGGTGTTTTCCGCCGCCTTGCAGCGCAATGAGTTCGTCGAGCAGCGCGTCCATCTGTTCGATCGAGGGCATCTCCCTGCCGCGCTCACGGTAGGCATCACGAACGCTGGCCAGTACCCGCAATTCACGCTCGATTGTGTGCCGGTCCCGGATGCCGCCGTCTCGCGCGCCGCTCATCTGACAATCCTTTCATTCCGCGCAGCGCAGGAACGCCGCGACGCGTGGAATTAACCTCGCGCTCAGAAGTCGTTCGGCAGCTCGGCCGATCAAGCTCGAATACTTCGCTCGGCTAACATCGATTCGTGACGCAGCGGCGCCGTCATTCCTACTTCGCGTACGGGTCCAACCTGTCCGTGCGGCAGATGGCGCAGCGGTGTCCCGATTCGGGCAACCCACGCCGGGCGGTCCTTGCCGACCACGACTGGCTGATCAACCAGCGTGGGGTGGCGACCGTCGAGCCATTCGACGGGACGCAGGTGCACGGCGTCGTCTGGGATGTTTCCGACCACGATCTGGCCCTGCTCGACAGAGCCGAAAGCGTGCCGGCGCACTACCGGCGAGACCATATGACCGTGCAAACCGAAGACGGGCCGTCGGACGCGTGGGTGTACATCGACCACCGGGTGAATCCGGGCCCGCCGCGACCCGGCTATCTGGAAGGCATCATCGACGGCGCACTGCATCACGGATTACCGCAGAGTTGGATCGACTTCCTACGGCGCTGGGATCCGGCGCGCTGGCCGCGGCCGCGATCACGGCCCACAACGCCTGCGCCGCAATCGCTTTCCGCGCTACTCGCCGAACCCGGTGTGGTCGAGGTCAGCCGGTTGCGGTCGCGGTTCGGCTTCCTGGCCATCCATGGCGGCGGGCTGGAGGAAATGACCGACGTGATCGCCGAGCGGGCCGCCGACATGGCCGGAGCATCGGTGTATCTACTGCGTCATCCCGACCGGTATCCGCATCACCTGTCGTCGGCGCATTTCCTCGCGGCCGAGTCGACACGTCTCGCGGAGTTCCTCGATCACGTCGACGTGACGGTGTCGCTGCACGGCTACGGGCGGATCGGCCGCGCCACCCAGCTACTGGCCGGCGGGCGTAACCGCGTGCTGGCGGCCCACGTCGCCGAACATCTCGAGTTGCCCGGCTACCACGTCATCACCGACCTCGACGACATCCCGCTGGAGCTTCGCGGGCAGCATCCACAGAACCCGGTGAACCAAACCCGCTACGGCGGAACGCAGTTGGAACTCCCCACTCGGGTCAGGGGGATCAGTCCGCGTAGTCCGCTCCCCGGCGCCGACGGCTTGTCACCGGTGACCGCTGCGCTGGTGCAAGGCTTGGCAGCGGCCGCTCGGGCATGGAAATTGCAGTCCAGATAACTACAAATCGGAGGTGGCCAATGGCCGAACGGGCTTTTCGTTTCTCGATGGGTATTCACGCGGTCAAGTCCCGTACTGCGTTGCAGGACAAGGTAAAGCGGTTGGAGGACAGCGGGTTCGACGCGCTGCATCTGCCCGACCACCTCGGCGCCCCGGCCCCGTTTCCGGCGCTGACGGCGATCGCGTGCGCGACGAAGACCGTCCGGCTGGGCACCTACGTGCTCAACGCCGGGTTCTACAAGCCCGCGCTGCTGGCTCGTGATGCCGCTGAACTCGACGGCCTCAGCGACGGGCGTCTGGACCTCGGCCTCGGCGCCGGCTACGTCCGCGAGGAATTCGAAGCGGCTGAGCTCCCCTACCCGACCGCGCGGCAACGCGTCGACCACCTCGAGCACGTCACCACCTACTTCAAGAAGCACCTGCCGACAGTGCCAATCCTGATCGCCGGCAACGGAAATCGGTTGCTGACGATCGCCGCCCAGCAGGCCGACATCATCGGGCTGACCGGCGCCAGCGCCGGTGACGCAGCCGACCCGCTCGCCGACCGCATCGAGTTCGTCCGCAATGCCGCCGGCGAACGGTTCGCCGATCTCGAGTTGAACCTCGCGATCACCGCGGTGCCGTCGGACAATTCCGGCAAGCCCGATCTCGCGCTCACCCGCAGGTTCGTGGACCTGACCGACGAGGAGTTACTGGCCTTGCCGTCGGTGCTGAGTGGATCGCCACGCGACATCGCCGACACCCTGCGCGGCTACCGCGAGAAGTACGGGCTGACGTCGTTCACCTTCCAGGAGAATCACGTCGACACGATCGTGAAGGTTATTGCCGAGCTCCGCTGACCGCCGCGTTCCGTATGGTGGATTGATGCAATACAACCCGCCCCCGAACTGGCCAAAGCCTCCCAAGGGCTGGGTGCCGCACGCGGACTGGTCGCCGGACCCGTCGTGGCCGCCGCCGCCGCAGGGCTGGCGGCTGTGGGTCGAGGAAGACGATGGCCCTGAGGCGCCGTCTGCACTGGGGCGGCTCAAGCAGGCCGGCGAAGAGGGCGAGTACTTCGGCGACGAGAACGCCTGGGCCGACGACGCCGGGCCTGCACCCGTTGCCGACGAGCTGGATGCCGTGGTGTCGGAACTTCCGCCGGACCCGACCGAGGTCGCCCCTAAAGACCTTGCGGTGCAACACCTCGGGCAGTACGCCTCGGTCAAGTGGGACGACGACAGCCAGTACGCCATCGGCACGATCGTCGCCATCTCGGCGGACACGACGGCGGTCTGGCTCACGCTCGACGGCATCGACGCGCCGATTGCTTTTCCGCGGGAGACGCCGGGCAGCCCGCGACTCCTGGTCTGGATTTAAGCCCCTGGCGACGGCAATCCCCGTCATTTGCCTGACGGGCTATCTCGGCGCTGGCAAAACGACGCTGCTCAACCACGTGCTCCGCAGCCCGGGCGCGCGGATCGGCGTAATCATCAACGATTTCGGTGAGCTCAACGTCGACGCGATGCTGGTGGCTGGGCAGATCGACGAGCCGGTGTCGATTGCCGGCGGTTGCATCTGCTGTCTGCCCGATGACGGTGGCATCGACGACGCGCTGACCAAGCTCGCCGACCCGCGGCTCAATCTCGATGCCGTGATCGTCGAGGCCAGCGGTTTGGCCGATCCGCTGATCGTCGCCCGCATCATCGGCTTCAGCCGGGTGTCCGGCCTACGGTACGGCGGACTTGTCGACGTCGTCGATGCCGCAACACATTTCGACATCGTCGACACCGGCCAGGTGCTGCCGGCGCGTTACCGGGCGGCATCTCTCGTCGTCATCAACAAACTCGACCAACTCCCCCACAGCGACCGCGCCGCCATGGTCGAGCGGGTAGAACAACGCGTGCGCGAACTGAATTCACGGGCAACCGTGGTCGGTGCGATCGGCGGCCAGATCGACCCCCGGCTGCTCTACGACGTCGGGGGGTCGGGCGAGGAACCGGGCCAGCTCTCGCTGCGCGAACTGCTCGTCGACGACATCGATAACGCGGTGGCTCACGACCACCACGACCACGTGCACGCCGACTCGGTCACGGTGAGCACCGACGGCGAAGTCGACCCTGGCGCCCTGATTGACCTGCTCGAGCAACCTCCCGCCGGGGTGTATCGGCTCAAAGGAACCGTCAAGATGCGATACGGACGGGCCACGCCCACCTTCGCGGTCAACCTGGTCGGCCCGACAATCCACATCGCGAACGCGCCGCCCGGCGTGACGGCCAACTCTCTGGTGGCGATCGGGATGCACCTCGATACCGAAGAGGTGCGCGCTCGGCTCGATTCGGCGCTGCGTCCGTGCACCGAGCCGGCGACTCTGGCCAACACCCACCGCCTGCGGCGGTACCGCCGCCACAGCCTTTGACAGAGCGACTAGGTTTAACGATGTTTTCAGCCCCCGTAGCTCAGGGGATAGAGCACGGCTCTCCTAAAGCCGGTGTCGCAGGTTCGAATCCTGCCGGGGGCACAACAGCTACGTGCCGAGGTCGCGCCGGCTGACGCGACGCTTCTTGCCGAGCTTGCGTAGAACCGCAGTTGGTTCTTTAGCTGCGCGACCGGCGCCGCGACGCTTATGGGGCTTGCACATTGCGCAACCGCGCCAGGAGCGCGAGGGGTGGTGAGCGGACATGCGGGCTACCTATCAGTAACTCCGCAGAGCGGAGTCGATCAGGCTAACACTGGCCGCTCTGTCGGTGGCGCCAATTACGTTCGATACACGCGGCCGGGCGCTGGTGATCCGCCGAGGAGGGAGTCAGACTAATGAAGCGACCGATTTTCGTCATCGATGCCGCCGGGAAGTCGAAAGAAGAGCTGAAAGCTGCGGCACGCCAAGCACTTCAGAGACTTCAAGAACAGGCGACCAAGCCAGAGCCGAAGACCGATTAGCCCGTTAAGTGTCTGTGCTGCAACATCTTTGGCCCCGCGGCGACCGCGACTACCGGCTTGTTGGATCTCACAGCGGACTTTCAGCCGTCTAGCAGTTAGCAACCCTAATATCGCGGCGTATGAGCGTGCCGCAGGCCAAGTTCTTTGCGACGGTGCTGATTGCCGCGGCGATAGTGCCCGCCGCACCGGCCGATGCCGACGACTGCGGCGACCCTGGGCAACCGCCTTGTACCGGACCTGTGCCCACTATCGATCAAGTCGTCGCCGTCATGGCTGAGCTAACCGACCCGAATAAGCCCGCTGCGGACAAGACCGACATCGTCACGCCCGGATTCACCCCCGACGAAGCCGGGACCATCGACGATCATCTGCACCGCATGGACGGACGCGAGCTGCCCCTCAACTTCACCGTGACCGACATCGAGCCCGCACCTGCCAACCTGGCCGGGGCCACCGTGCAAACCTGGGGATGGCTTCGCCAGTGGAGCCAGCCGGGACCGGTTGTGCTGGCCGACCAGGGCGGGCATTGGCTGATCACCCACGACACCGCATTGCGCGCCCTGCACGCGTATTGGGTCAACGCCACCCGCTACATAAAATAACTGACGGGCGTTTGGCTGTTCAGGCTGGCTACGGCGTGATCACCGACACCGTGCCACTGACACCGTTGGTGACGTAGATGTCGCCGGCCTCGGCACCGGTGGGAGATATCGCCAGCCCGATCGGGTCCTCGCCGACGTCGATGGTGTTCACGACGGTGTTGGTGGTGGGGTCAATCACGGACACGTCGTCGCTTTCGAGGTTGGCGACGTAGATGTCGCCGACTTCAGGACCGGTGGGAGATACTGCCACCGCGCCGGGCAAGCTGCCGACGTCGATGGTGGCGGTGACGGTGTTGGTGGTGGGGTCGATCACCGACACGTCGTCGTCTAAGGCGTTGGTGACGTAGATGTCACCGGCGTCGGGACCGGCGGCGGCAATTGCCACCCCTTGTGGCGAACCGCCGACGTCGATGGTGTTCACGACGGTGTTGGTGGTGGGGTTGATCACCGACACACTGTCGCTGTCTTGGTTGGTGACGAAGATGTCGCCCGCGTCGGGACCGGTGGGATCCACCGCGATCGCAGTCGGGAAGCTGCCGACGCCGATGGTAGTCACCACGGTGTTGGTGTCGGGGTCGATCACCGACACGTCGTTGCTCACGGCGCTGGCGACGTAGATGTCGCCGGCCTCGGGACCGCTGGGAGCCACCGCCACCGCGTACGGGCCGTAGCCGACATCGATGTTGGCCACCAGTTTGTCGGTGGTGGGATCGAACACCGACACGTTGTCGCCTTCGAAATTGGTGACGTAGATGTCGCCGGCCTCAGGTCCGGTAGGCGACACAGCTACCGCGAACGGCGTGCCGCTCAGATCGATGGTGTTCGACACGTAGTTGCCGGCAGGGTCGATCACCAAAACGTCGCCGTTGAATTCGTCGGTGACGTAGACGTCGCCGGCA
>CBAAAS010000049.1:0-10396 GCA_964658855.1 uncultured Mycobacterium sp. | reverse complement strand
ATCAGCGTCTTCGACCATCGAGAATGACTGTTGCACAACGCTTTTGGGGACACTTTCGCCAAAATACACGATGTCGGGCTTGAGCATGCCGCCGCACGAGGGGCAATCGAGGTAGCGAAACGATGCGGTGTCGGTTACGACGGCGTCAGCGTCCGGTGCCACCGCCAACCCGCCGACGGCCTCGACGCGTTCGGTGAAGCCCGGGTTCAGCGCGTCCAGCTTCTCGGCCAGTGCCGCGCGGCTCATCGTCCACCCGCAATCGAGGCAGACCACCTGCGCGTAGGTGCCGTGCAGGTTGATCACGTTGCTGCTGCCGGCCTTGGTGTGCAGCAGATCGACGTTCTGCGTGATGACGCCGCTGACGACGCCGAGGTGCTCGAGTGTGGCCAGCGCGCGGTGCCCGGCGTTGGGCCGGGTGTCGTCCATGTGTCGCCAACCCACGTGATTGCGGGCCCAGTACCGCTGGCGGAACACCGGGTCGGAGGTGAACTGCCGGATCGTCATCGGGTTGGCCGGCGGTGAATCGGGTCCGCGGTAGTCGGGAATGCCGGAGTCGGTCGACATGCCCGCTCCGGTCAGCACAGCGACCCGGCAACCGGTCAGCGCAGCGACCAACTCCGGAGCTTCCGCGCGCACAGCCGTCACCTATTCGAGGGTACGGATTCGCCCCGCCCGCCGACACGCGTGCGCGGTCGGCAATACCCGATGAGCACGCATTTGCACCGGCAGGGCGACAATAGAAGGACGATGGACTTCTACAACGTCTACAACCAGGGGTTTGCCCGGGTCGCCGCGTGTACTCATCACGCCGCGATCGGCGACCCCGCGGCCAACGCCGCGTCGGTGCTGCGACTGGCCCGGCAGTGCCATGACGAAGGTGTGGCGCTGGCCGTTTTCCCCGAATTGACGCTGTCTGGCTACTCAATTGAAGACATCCTGCTGCAGGACGTGTTGCTGGACGCGGTCGAGGACGCCGTGCGCGACGTTGTCGCCGCGTCGACCGAACTGCTGCCGATCCTGGTGGTCGGCGCTCCGCTGCGTCACCGGCATCGCATCTACAACACCGCCGTGATCATCCACCGCGGCGCGGTCCTGGGTGTGGCACCCAAGTCGTATCTGCCTACCTATCGCGAGTTCTACGAGCGCCGTCAGCTCGCGCCGGGTGACGACGAGCGCGGCACCATCCGGGTCGCCGGAACCGAGGTGCCGTTCGGCCCGGATCTGCTGTTCGAAGCGTCCGACGTTGCCGGCTTCGTGCTGCACGTCGAGATCTGCGAGGACATGTTCGTCCCGATCCCGCCGAGTGCCGAAGCGGCGCTGGCGGGTGCGACAGTGCTGGCCAACCTGTCCGGTAGCCCGATCACGATCGGTCGCGCCGATGACCGCTCGCTACTCGCGCGCTCGGCGTCGCAGCGCTGCCTGGCTGCCTATGTGTATGCCGCTGCCGGAGAAGGTGAGTCGACCACCGACCTGGCCTGGGACGGTCAGACCATGATCTGGGAGAACGGCCGCTTGCTTGCGCAGTCGGAGCGCTTCCCCAAAGGTGAGCGACGCAGCGTCGCGGACATCGACCTCGAGCTACTTCGCGCCGAGCGGCTGCGGATGGGCACCTTCGACGACAACCGTCGCCACCACCGCGCGTCGGCGGAAGCGGTGCGGCGGATCGACTTTCGACTGGAACCGCCGTCCGGCGACATCGGGTTGCTCCGCGGCGTCGAGCGGTTCCCCTTCGTGCCTGCCGACGCGAATCGTCTGCAGCAGGACTGCTACGAGGCGTACAGCATTCAGGTCGCCGGGCTCGAACAACGCCTGCGCGCCCTGAACTTTCCGAAGGTCGTCATCGGGGTCTCCGGCGGCCTCGACTCGACGCACGCGCTGATCGTCGCCGCGCGGGCGATGGATCGAGAAGAGCGGCCGCGCAGCGACATCCTTGCCTTCACCTTGCCCGGCTTCGCGACCGGCGAGCACACCAAACGCAACGCGGTCGAACTGTGCGGTGCGCTCGGTGTCACCTTCGCTGAGATCGACATCACCGAGACCGCATCACTGATGCTCAAGGAGATGGACCATCCGTTCTCACGCGGCGAGAAGGTCTACGACGTCACGTTCGAGAACGTCCAGGCCGGCCTGCGCACCGATTACCTGTTCCGGCTGGCCAATCAGCACGGTGGCATCGTGCTGGGCACCGGCGACCTGTCCGAGTTGGGATTGGGTTGGTCGACGTACGGTGTCGGCGACCAGATGTCGCACTACAACGTCAACGGCGGTGTGCCCAAGACTTTGATCCAGCATTTGATCCGCTGGGTGATCTCCGCCGACCAGTTCCCGTTCGAGGTGGCCGAGGTGCTGAGGTCGGTGCTCGACACCGAGATCACTCCTGAACTCGTCCCCGCCGGCGAAGGTGAAGCGCTGCAGAGCAGCGAAGCCAAGGTCGGACCCTATGCGCTACAGGACTTCTCGCTGTACCAGGTGCTGCGCTACGGATTCCGGCCGGCCAAGATCGCGTTTCTGGCCTGGCACGCGTGGAGCGATGCGGAGAACGGCAACTGGCCGCCGGGGTTTCCGGAGAACAAGCGACCGGCGTACACGCTCAAAGAGATTCGGCACTGGCTGCAAGTCTTCGTGCAGCGGTTTTATTCGTTCAGCCAGTTCAAGAGGTCGGCGATGCCCAACGGCCCCAAGGTGTCTCACGGTGGGGCCCTGTCGCCGCGCGGGGACTGGCGCGCCCCGTCGGACATGTCGGCGCGCGCCTGGCTCGATGCGATCGAACGCGAGATCCCGGAAGATTAGGTCCGCGCCATGATGAGCACGCCGCTCGGTTTTCCCGTGATGCCGGCTCGACCGGGCGACACCGCCACGCCGGCTCCGGCTACCGGCCCGCTGATAGACACCTACGGACGTGCCGCGACGGATCTGCGGGTGTCGTTGACCGACCGCTGCAATCTTCGGTGCACCTACTGCATGCCGGCCGAGGGCGTGCCATGGTTGCCCGCCGCGGAGTTGCTCCAGCCTGACGAGCTCATCCGGCTGATGCGCATCGGCGTCACCCGTCTCGGCATCACCAAAGTGCGACTCACCGGCGGAGAGCCGTTGCTGGCCAAGCACCTTGAAGAGGTCATCGCCGCCGCCGCGAACCTACGGCCGCGGCCGGAAATCGCACTCACCACGAATGGTGTTCGGCTCGCCGAGCGCGCGGAAGCCCTGGCGCGGGCCGGCTTGGACCGCGTGAGCGTGTCGTTGGACAGCGTCGATCCCGCACATTTCGCGGCGATCACTCGTCGCGACCGGCTCGATGAGGTGCTGGCCGGCCTGACCGCCGCCCATGCGGCCGGGTTGCGACCGGTGAAGGTGAACGCCGTGCTGGACGCTCTGACCGGGCTCGACGACGCGATATCACTGACGCGCTTCTGCCTCGACCACGATTACCAGCTACGGATCATCGAGCAGATGCCGCTGGACGCCGGCCATCAGTGGAGCCGTGACGCGACGATCACCACAGACCAAGTGCTCGCAGAACTGCGGCGCCACCACTTCATCGTGGAACCCGCCGATTCGAAGCTGCGCGGTTCGGCGCCGGCGGAGTTGTGGCGGATCGCCGATCCCACGACCCGCCGTGCCGGAATGATCGGGGTCATCGCCTCGGTGTCGAACCCCTTCTGCGCGAGCTGCGACCGCACCCGGTTGACCGCTGACGGTCAGCTCCGCAGTTGTCTGTTCAGCGTCGAGGAGACCGATTTGCGCGGCTTGCTGCGCGGGGGCGCTGACGATCGCGCGATCGAAGCCGTCTGGCGGACGGTGATGTGGGGCAAACAAGCGGGTCACGGCATCAACGACCCTCACTTCGTGCAACCGCCGCGTCCGATGAGCGCGATCGGTGGCTGAGGTGGCAGATGACATGGCCGGTTCGGAACACATCACCGTCCGCTACTTCGGTGCTGCGCTGGCCGCGGCAGGGGCCGATGCTGAGCAGTTGGCCATCCGCTCCGGCGCCAGCGTTGACGAGTTCGTCGACGGTCTTGCACGCCGCAGCCCGGAACTGGCGCGGGTGCTGCTCCGCTGCTCGTTTCTCTGCGATGGTGTGGCGGTCCGGGACCGCGCTCAATTGCTGCGTGCGGGCACGACGGTCGATGTCTTGCCGCCGTTTTCCGGCGGTTGAATGTCGACGGCTATGTCGAGCCGACCCACTCGTCGCTTCCGTCAGCGAAGAACTGCCGCTTCCACACCGGTAACCGCGCCTTGATGGCGTCCACGAGTTGCGCGCAGGTCTCGAAAGCCGCGCGGCGGTGATCGGCGGCCACCGCGACGACCAAGGCGGGTTCGCCGATCTGCAAGGTGCCGACCCGATGGGTCGCGGCGACAGCCCGCACCCCGTCAGACTGCGCGGCGACGTCGGTCACGATCTGCGCGATGACATCTGCGGCCGACGGGTGCGCCGAATATTCGAGCCTCGTCACCTGACGGCCACCATCGTGGTTACGAATCACGCCCGCAAATCCGACGACGGCTCCCGCTGCCTGATGGCTCACCAACTCTTCGAGCTCGGCCAGCAGAACCGGTTGATCGGTAATCGCGGCCCGCGCTACCGACGCCGACCTCGGGTTCATGAATCACAAACATAGACCCCGGGATCGGGCTCCCGGGGGCGCAGCCGTGAACGACGCACTGATGATGGACGATTGAGAGCATGCGATCGGTCGAGGAGCATCAGCGGATTGTCGCCGGACTGATCGCCGCCCGGCCCGCTGCTACCGCCGCAGTCGCTGATGCGGTCGGTCTGGTGTTGGCCGACGATGTGATTGCAGCGATATCGCTGCCGGTCTTCGACAACTCCGCGATGGACGGCTACGCGGTGCGCGCCGAAGAGGTGGCATCAGCGACGGCGGCGAACCCAGTGAAATTGGTTGTGGCCGAAGATATTCCAGCCGGTCGAGTCGACATTCCCGTGCTCACGCCGGGCACGGTGCACCGCATCATGACCGGCGCGCCGGTCCCCGCCGGGGCGACGGCGGTAGTGCCGGTCGAGGCCACCGACGGCCGCGCCGACGTCGTCACGATCAGCGAACCCAGCGCAGCAGGACGCTATATCCGCTGCGCCGGCGAAGACGTCCGCGCGGGCACCACCGTGTTGCGCGCCGGGCAGGTGGTCACTCCGGCGGCCGTCGGGCTGGTCGCGGCGCTGGGGTGCCACGAGCTGAAAGTGATACCGCGGCAGCGGGTGCTGGTGATTTCTACCGGATCGGAGCTCGTCTCTCCCGGTCTGCCGCTGCAGGCCGGGCAAATCTACGAGTCCAACTCGATGATGCTTGCCGCCGCGGTCCGCGAGGCCGGAGCCGACGTGGTCGCCACGGTGGTCACCAATGATGATGTCGCACAGTTCGTCTCAGTGCTGGATCGGTACTCGGCCGAGTCGGATCTGATCATCACCAGCGGCGGCGTCAGCGCCGGAGCGTACGAGGTGGTCAAGGACGCATTCGGCCGGGCCGGCGACAAGGGGGTGGAGTTCGTCAAGGTCGCGATGCAACCGGGGATGCCGCAGGGTGCGGGCCGGGTGGCCGGCACGCCGATCGTCACCATGCCCGGTAACCCGGTCAGCGCGCTGGTGTCGTTCGAGGTATTCGTCCGGCCGGCGCTGCGTACGGCGATGGGGCTGCCGTCTCGGTATCGGCAGCGACGATCCGCCGTGCTCACCGAAACGCTGACGTCGCCGCCCGGCAAGCGCCAGTTTCGGCGCGGAATCTTCGACACCGTCGCCGGCACCGTGGCGAGCGCCGGCCCGCCCGGGTCACACCATGTGCGTTGGCTGGCATCGGCGAACTGCCTGCTGGACATCCCGGCCGATGCCGTGGAGATCCCGGCCGGGTCCCAGCTGCAGATCTGGGACCTCAGCTGACGCTCCGTAGGATGACCGGGTGGCACGACGCTCCCGCCCCTCTGACGATCTGACGTCAGGCCCGCTGTCGCATCTGGATGAACGAGGCGCGGCACACATGGTCGATGTCACCGAAAAGCCTGCTGCAGACCGCACGGCCGTGGCCGCGGGTTCGCTGCGCACTTCGGCGGAAGTGCTCCGGTTGATCTCAGCGGAGGGGCTGGCGAAAGGAGACGCGTTGGCCACTGCGCGGGTGGCGGCCATTCTGGCCGCTAAGCGCACCAGCGACCTGATCCCGCTGTGCCATCAGCTGGCCCTCACCGGGGTCGACATCGAATTCGCCATGGGCGACACCGATGTCGACATCACAGCGACGGTGCGCAGCACCGACCGCACCGGAGTGGAGATGGAGGCGTTGACCGCGGTGGCGGTGGCCGCCCTGACGCTCTACGACATGGTCAAAGCCGTCGACCCCGCCGCGCGAATCGACGACATCCGGGTACTTCGCAAGGACGGTGGCCGCCGGGGAACGTGGGTGAGGTGACGGCCGGCCGATCGGCGCGCGTCATCATCGCCTCCAGCCGCGCTTCGGCCGGCGTGTACGAGGACCGTTGTGGACCGCTGATCGTGGAATGGCTTGCCCAGCATGACTTCTCGACGGGACGGCCGGTGCTGGTGGCCGATGGTGACCCGGTGGGCGGCGCGCTACGTGACGCGCTCGCCGACGACGTCGACCTGATCATCACGTCCGGCGGCACCGGCATCTCGCCCACCGATGACACCCCCGCCCAAACTCAGGCGGTGCTCGACTACGAGGTCCCAGGCCTCGCCGACGCGATCCGGCGGTCCGGCTTGCCGAAGGTGCCGACCTCGGTGCTGTCGCGGGGCGTGTGCGGGGTCGCCGGGCGGACTCTGGTGATCAACCTGGCGGGATCCCCGGGTGGGGTCAGCGACGGTCTCAGCGTGATCGCCGAAGTGATCGACCACGCGCTGGACCAACTTGCGGGTGAAGACCACTCGGGCTGACAGCGCCCGGACGGTTGCTCAATTCCGTTGAGTGGGTTCCGAATCGGTTGGCGGACGGGGAATGGCGCCGTCGCGGCGTGCCCGCCGGGCCCGAACCCAGCTGGCCGTCCACCAGATGAGGAGAGCTCCGAGCAGTGCGACGGCGAGATTACTGAGCAGACCGGTCACCCCGACCGCCAGAGCGAGCGCCCATTGCGCCGGGCCTCGGAGATCTTTGAGTAGTGCAATGTGCATGATGCCGGCGACCGTGAGCAAACCTGCCAGGATCGGCACCGGGAACCCGGATAACGCGGTGGCCAGACTCGCGCCCACCCCGAGTGCGAGCGTGATCAAGACGCCGCCCATCATGATCGGCGCGCCGCCGCTGCGGGCACCGAAGCTGCGGTGCGCCGTCATCCCCCCGGCGCCGTGACAGACCGGCATCCCGCTGATCCCGCCGACCACGAGGTTGGCCACACCGAAGGTGATTGCCAGGCGTCCCGGACGCACCCGTCGGGCGGCATCGCCGAAGTAGGTGCGGGCCGCGTCCGCGGTGGCCAAACACGAGTTGGCGAACGACAGCGGCAACTGCGGCAGCACCAGCGCGACCGCCGCGGCGCTGAATGCGGCCGAGCTCAGGTGCGGGTAGTGCACCGCCGACGGGCCGAAGGTGACCGAGCCTCGATACGACAGTGCTATCGCCACCCCGGCCAACACCACCAGCAGCAGAGTGATCTGGCGGCGCCGCAGCAGCAGCGCCGCAGCGATGACGACCGCGGTGGCACCGCCCAGCCACCAGATCGAGTGCCGGTGGTCGGTGAACGCTTTCGGTGTTGCGGACACCAGCTTCCACGCCAACTGACAAAACAGCAGTCCCACTGACAGCTGAATGCCCCGGATGATCGGATGAGGAAACACCTTCGCGACCCGATCCAGCAGGCCTGACGCCCCAAGCGCCACAAAGATGATGCCCATCAGAATGGCGCCCGCGGCGATGTCATCGGAGCCGAAACCGTGCGCGATAGCGATCGCACCGAAGGCCTTCAACGGCTGCACCGGTACCGGAAGCCGGTACACCACGCCGGCCACCACATACAGCAGCCCAGCCGGAAGCAGCACCGCCGTCGGGGTCAGGCCGTTTTTGACGATCAATGCCACCGCGATCGGCACCAGAACACCCAGATCGCCGACCGCCCCGGCCAATTCAGCCCGGTCGAAACGAAATGCGCCGCCATCCGACTGCAGCTGAGGTGTTGCGGTGCTGACCATGGCAGCACTCTAATGCTGTGGCTACCAGTTGGTGAGGATGAAATGGTTGATGGCCAGGGCGCCGACGACGTTGGCCGCCAACCACCAACGATGGGTCGACCGAGGCAGCAAGGCCGGCGCCGCCGTCAGCCACACCGTGAACGGCAGCCAGATGCGTTCGGTCTCGGCTTTGCTCAGCATGCTCACGTCGGCGCACAGGATTGCCGTCACTGCGGCCAGCACCAGCAGATGCAGCCCGGAACGCCGGCGGATCGCGGCGAGATCGAAGACGCGAGCCAAGCCGGCCACGCTGCCCACGCCAATGGCGCACACGACCGACGCCAGGTTCGCCCAGCTCCAATACTGGAACGGCCGGTTCACGGCAATGCCCTGCCAATAGCGTTGTTGGACAAGGGTATAACCGTCGTACCACCAAAACCCGGTCGCCGCGAACGCCGCCACTATCGCGAGCGCCGCGGGCACCGCGGCGGCGAACGCGGTCAGCGCCGAGCGTCGGTTGCGCACGGCGATGAGCACCGCCAGCGCGAGGAGTCCCATCAGCATCAGCCCGTAGTTCAGGAAGACCGCCCAGCCGAGCAGCAGCCCGGCGGCGGTCGCAACGAGAATCGGCCGGCGCACAGTACGACTCGCCGCCAGCGCCAGCAGCGCGATACCCCAGGCGGCGACGCCGGCGAAGTAGGCATCCGCAGAGACGGCGATCCAGATCGCGGTAGGCGCGACCGCGACGAACGGTGCGGCCATCCGTGCGATCTGCTCGTCGGCCACGGCGCGCACCGTGACGATGATCGCGGTCGCCGCACTCGACCCGATCAGCAGGCACAGCGCTCCCGCCCACGCGCCGCCGCTCAGGCCGATGCGGTCGAGCAAGACGAACGTCAGCAACGCACCGGGCGGGTGCCCGGACACATGCGTCATCCACGAGTGGGGCTGGAAATCGACGATTCGGCTGGAGAAGGTACGGAGCATCGCCGGGATATCGGTGATCGTCGGCACCTGACGCAAATATTCGTGGCGCGCCGTCAGTCGCCCGGCGAACCCGAGCTGCCAGCCGTCGATCATCGACAACGCAAAGGCCCACCCGCACGACGTAGCCCAGGAGGCGAGGGTGAGGGCCCGCCACGACAGACGCTGCGCCAGGCCGGGACCCCACCGCACGGCTGCGATACCGATGGCAACGGCCGCGATGCTGCCCCAACCGACGTGGGGTTTCCACCAGCCGAAAATCGGTGCGGTGCCGGCGTAATCGTGAATCTGCTGGGCCGTGCTGTGAATCAACGGAGTGACGATGCCCAAGTGCAGATGCGGCACCGCGAAAGCCGCCACCACCAGTGCGACGGCCAGCGCCACCGCGACGGCCTCGCGACGTTCGACCTTCAACAACAACCCGCCTCTGGTCTTCAGCTCCGGCACGCGCGACGCCCGGTGACGCCAAGCCGGACGGCGTAGGTCAGCGCACTGAGGCCGTACAGAGCGGCGACCAGCAGCAGCCAGCGGCCGTAGAAGGGTTGCTGGTTCTGCCCGGTGGCCGCGAAGTAACTGGATTGCCCCTGCTGGATGATTCCCGGGAAAAACAGCAACAGCGATAATCCCGTCGCCAGCGTGGGGACGCGCAGGTAGTTCAGGGGCGACACCCGCGGTGCGGGTCGCGCGCATCGACCGCGCACTGCTGCGAGCGCACCTCCGAGCGAACGGTCAGCGAGTGCGTAGAGCGGAAACAGGATCAGATCGTGGGCGATGACCGCGGCGACAAACCAGACCCCGATCGACTGCCACCACACCCTGTGGTTCCACAACGCCTGCGGTCCGAGCACGGTCACGACGTATCCCGCCAGTGCCAACGCCGCGATCGTGCCCATCAGATGTAACGGATTACTTCCGTAGAAGGCAGTGAACCGGGCAAGCACTGCACGCATATCTAGAGCGCTCCGAATTCAATCGACCGCACCCATTTTGTGTTGTGCACACCGGGCAGGGCGGGCACGATGATGCGCGCCGGATAGCCGTGATCAGCGGACAGGTCGACGCCGTTGACCCGAAGCGCCAGCAGCGAATCCGGATTGCCCACTTGATTGGCTTGCAGGACAGCGTGATTGAAGCCACCGAACCGCTCCAGTGAGCGCACGGTAGCCCGACCGGGGTTGGGCATCCCGGCCAGGGCGGCCAGATCCCGCAGACGCACTCCGCTCCAGATCTGGGTCGTCGACCATCCTTCGACGCAGGATGAGGACGAAATGCTCCGGCAACTTCGCGCCA
>CBAAAS010000048.1:1596-10467 GCA_964658855.1 uncultured Mycobacterium sp. | reverse complement strand
CACGCCCATCGGCACCGCCACCCCGACGCCGTCACGCAGCCGGCCGATGTCCTCGATCGCCACCCACCAGCTGCCGCCGGCGAACGACACCGGCAGCGCGCGTTTGGTGGCGTAGAGCGCTTCAAGCCAGCCGCCGACTTCGGCGCCGTCGGCACGGGCAGCCACCTCGTCGGCGGTCAGTGGACCGAGCAGGCGCAACAGGTCGGCGACCGCCTCGGCGTCCCGGGCGGCCCGATCGGGCGTCAGATGCTGCAACTGGCGGCCGGTGCCGGCGACAACGTCGGGGTCGAGCAGCTCGCGCAACTCGACTCGGCCCAGCAACTCGGCCAACAGGGTGGGGTCCAGCGACAGTGCCGCCGCGCGGCGCTCGGCCAGCGGGCTGTCGCCCTCGTACATGAATGCCCCGACGTAGCCGAACAGCAGCGAGCCCGCGAAGGGTGACGGCGTCGCGGTCTCGGTCTCCACGATGCGGATCTTCCGGGCGGCGATGTCGTTCATCAGCCCGGCCAGCGTCGGCACGTCGTACACGTCTTGCAGGCACTCACGGACCGTCTCCAGCACGATCGGGAAGTCCGGGTACTTGCGGGCCACGTCGAGCAGTTGGGCGGCCCGCTGACGCTGATGCCACAGCGGCGACCGCTTGCCCGGGTGCCGACGCGGTAGCAGCAGCGCGCGGGCGGCGCATTCCCGGAACCGGGAGGCGAACAACGCCGAACCGCCCACCTCGGCGGTGACGATCGGATCGATTTCGTCGGCATCGAAGACGAAGAGTTCGGCGCCCGGCGGGGCTTCGGCCCCCGACTCAGACACCGTGTCGGGTAGCCGCACCACGATGCCGTCATCGGAGGCGGTCGGTTTTTCGTCGATGCCGTAGCGGTCGCGCAGCCGTCGGCTCACCGCCAGGGCCAGCGGACCGTGCACCCGCAATCCGTAGGGGGAGTGCAGGATCACCCGCCAGTCGCCCAGCTCGTCGCGGAACCGCTCGACCAGCAGCGTGGCGTCGGTGGGCACCACGGTGGTGGCGGCACGCTGATCGTCGAGCAGCCGCCACAGGTTGTCGGTGGCGTATTCGTTGAATCCCAGTTCGGCACAACGGCTCTCGAACGGAACCCGATCGAGCGCGGCCAGCTCGCCGGTGAAAGCGCCGATCGCACGGCCGAGTTCGGCGGGACGTCCCGAGCTGTCGCCGCGCCAGAACGGCAGCCGGGCCGGTTGGCCGGGCGCCGGGATCACCAACACTCGGTCGTGGGTGATCTCGGTGATACGCCAGCTGGTGGCGCCCAACGCGATGACATCGCCCGGTCGCGACTCGTAGACCATCTCCTCGTCGAGTTCGCCTACCCGAGAAGGAGTTTCGGAGTCAGTGGCCAAGTAGACAGTGAACAGGCCCCGATCCGGGATGGCTCCGCCGGACGTCACCGCGAGCCGCTGCGCGCCGGGCCGCGCTGTCACGGTTCCGGTGTCGCGATCGTAGACCAGGCGTGGCCGCAGCTCGGCGAACTCCGTCGACGGATACTTGCCGGACAGCAGATCCAGGGTGGCCTCGAAGACGCTGCGCGGCAACGTGGCAAACGGCGCACTGCGCCGGACGGTGTCGAACCAGCGGTCGACGTCCAGCGGCTCCAACGCCGATGCCGCCACGGTGTGCTGAGCCAGGATGTCGAGCGGGTTGGCCGGCACCCGCATCGTCTCGATCTGACCGGCGAGCATGCGCTGAACGGTCACTGCGCAGCCGATCAGATCGGTGCGGTGCTTGGGGAACAGCACGCCGCGCGAGATCTCCCCGACCTGGTGTCCGGCGCGACCGATACGTTGCAGGCCGCTGGCCACCGACGGCGGTGCTTCGACTTGAATGACGAGGTCAACGGCGCCCATGTCGATGCCCAACTCCAGGCTCGATGTCGCCACCACCGCCTTGAGTCGGCCGGATTTCAGGTCCTCTTCGACGATGGCCCGCTGTTCCTTGCTGACCGATCCGTGGTGTGCGCGGGCCAACAGCGTTGGGGCGCCGTAGGTTTGGCCGCTGCCCAGCAGGTGGGCGGGCGCACCGCCGGCAACCTTCGGATTGGCATTGGCGGGCAGGGTTCGATTACCCGGCTCCTTCTCATCGCGCTTCGCGCTCTGCATCGTCGCCGGGGGGTCCGATTCTGTGCGCTCGGCGTGAATCTCGTTGAGCCGGGCGGTCAATCGTTCGGCCAGCCGTCGCGAGTTGGCGAACACGATCGTCGAATTGTGCGTCTCGACAAGGTCGACCAGCTGCGCCTCGACGTCGGGCCAGATGCTGCCGTTTTCCAGGTTGGCCATGTCGGGGATAGGCACCTGCACCGACAGCTCGAAAGTCTTGGCCGCCGGCGGGGACACGATGGTCGTCGGGGATGACCCCGACAGAAATCGGGCGACCTCCTCGGCCGGGCGCACGGTGGCCGAAAGCCCAATTCGCTGAGCCGGTTTCGGGAGCATGTCGTCGAGCCGCTCCAGGGACAGCGCCAGGTGCGCGCCCCGTTTGGTGGCGGCGACGGCATGCACCTCGTCGACAATGACGGTCTGGACGCCGGCCAGGGATTGACGGGCCGCCGAGGTCAGCATCAGGAACAGCGACTCGGGGGTGGTGATCAGCACGTCGGGGGGATTGCTGATCAGCTGACGACGCTGCGCCGGTGGGGTATCACCGGATCGCAGGCCGACGGTGATCTCCGGCGTCGGCAGGCCGCGTTGCGCGGCCACCCGCGCCATCCCGGCCAGCGGCGTGCGCAGGTTGCGCTCGACGTCGACGGCAAGCGCCTTGAGCGGCGACACGTACAGCACCCGGGTGCCGGCCTCGCGCTCACTGCGCGGCGCGCCGGCCAGCGCGTCGATCGCCCACAGGAACGCGGCCAGCGTCTTGCCCGACCCGGTCGGGGCGATGACCAGGGTGTTGTGACCGTCTGCAATGGCCGACCAGGCATCGGCCTGCGCGGGGGTGGGCGCCGCGAACGTCCCGGTGAACCAGTCACGGGTGACGACGCTGAACCGCGCGAGAGCGTCGTCCGATACGGGGGTCACCCCGCCATGGTGCCAGCGGGCACCGACAACTAGCTCAGGCGCCGGTCAGCGCTGGTCGGGCGCGACCGCTTTGGCCAGTTGCTCGGGAATCTTGTTCACCCGGATGATCGCGTCGAGCAGCGAGTGCGCGCAGGAATCGCTGAGATGACCCGCATCGGTGTCCGGGTGAATGATGCGCTGCCGGCAGAACTCGAAAGTCAGCGCCAGCCAACCGTGGATCACAATCCGGAGGTCGCGTTCGACAGCGGGTTCCAGATGGCTGCCCGACCCGTCGACCTCGACGATGCGGCTCATGATGTGTTCCATCTGGCGGTCTTTTGCCTCGTCGTCGATACCGAGCAGGACCGGGTCGGAACGGCCGAGACCGACGTACGCCGCCCAGGCCGCGTGCGGGTGCTCCTGGTGATACTGCATGTAGGCGAGGACGCCTCCCCGGACCTCCTGGAACAGATTCTGACCAGGGTTCGGAGGCATGTTGGTGGTTTCGAAAAGCTGGTCGGCCTGGCCCTTGACGACAGCGGCGAAAAACGCGCGTTTGTCCGGAAAGTAGTGGTACATCAGCGCCCGCGAGACGCCGGCACGCTCCGCGATTTCGTCGATTCGAACCTCGTCATAAGGCCGCTGGCCGAAGACTTCAGCGCCCAGCGCGAGCAGCTCGGCGCGGCGGTCCTCCGGGGATAACCGGCGCCTTGGCGTTCGCATAGAGCAGATGGTACTTGTCGATGCTTTGCGCAGGCCCGCAACGCCCGCGAACCTGCAAACTCCCGTTCGCTCCCGCGCCGGCTGATTTCTGTGCGCGTCGCGAAGTGTAGTCGCCCGTCTACCAGCGTATTCGCGCTATCAGCGAATTTTCGAATTTCCCGCCACGCGCCGCTCGGTCGCTCCGCGGGCAACGTCCGCTCTCCATGAGGTAGGTCCGCAAGGGGTTTCGTGAGCCGTAGAATCGAGGCGATATGGAGGCCAAAACCGAGCCGACGCGCCACGCACTGAGCCAGCGGGTCGGCGCCCTGGTCGACGTCTTCGAGACGATCATCTACGCGATCGCCTTTCTCCTGCTGGTCGCGGCCGCGGTACTGGTCGTGATCGGCGGCGGCGAGGCGGTCGTGCAAGCCGTCAGCCACAAGGTCAACACGCTGCAGGGCGGCGTTCTGGTCCTGGACCGGGTGCTGATGGTGCTAATCATCGCCGAGATCGCGGCAACGCTGCGCGCGGTGCTGCTGTATCACGAAATCGCCGCTGAGCCTTTCCTTTTCATCGGTCTCATCGCCTGCGTGCGGCGGATCCTGATCGTGACTGCGGCAACCGAGCAGGTGCACTCGGACAAGGAGCTCGACCGCCTGCTGTTCGAGTTGGGTGCGCTAGGGCTCCTGATAATCGGGATAGCCGGCGCGATCTTCATGATTCGGTACAGCGCGCGTCGCGGCCCGCAAAGTGACGGGGACAACGCCTGACCTGGTTTATTGCCGGTATGCCTATGGGTATATCGACCAGGCGTAGGTAGGCGCGAGAGCGACGGCGATAGAGGTTTCCGATGACGACACAACAGCACTCCTCGACGGGTGACCGCCTCGGGCAGGCGGACAACGACGTGCATCACGCCGTGCGGTTCGCCGTCCTGGCCGGGTTGGCCGGAGTGGGTTTCCTGATCGTCGCCGCGTTGTGGGACAGCACCTGCACCGGTGCGATGTCCGTCGACACCGCAGCATGCGGGGCGCCGCAGCTGACCATTCTGGCCCTCGGTGCTCCAGTGATCCTGCTGGTCACGGGCGTGTGGGCGTTCGTTCGTACCTACCGCGTCTGGCGCGACCACGGAACCTGGTGGGCGTGGCAGGGCGCTGGCTGGTTGCTGATGGTCCTGATGTTCGTCACGCTCACGATGGGCGCCCCGATCGCCGGGCCACTACTCGCCGGCTGATCGGCGCGCTTCGCGTGTCCCCGGTTTGATGGGGTGCCGGTTGTGGGTATCTCCTCGGCCACAATGAGCATTTCAGCGGACGGCCCGCTGGTCATCAGATCTTGGGTGACAGAATCACGAACGCGACGAGATAGATGCCCACTGCGATCAACGCAAGGACCAACAACGTGACGACGGAGATCAGCGCAGTGCGCCGAATGCGGCGCATTCGCTGGATTTCCGCGTCCACGCTCGAATTCATGGCGCGTGAAAATACCCGGCGGCGATCGTGAATAACCAGCTCGAGCGCGAGGGTACTGTCGGTCAAACTATGCAGGGAGGCTCGATGACCGTTGCTGCCAAGGCGGCGAAAGATCAGCAACGCGGCGAGCGCGCCATCGAGCTGCGAGTGGCAGCAACGCTGGAGAATCTGGCGGTCCTGCGGACGCTCGTCGGTGCGGTCGGAACCTTCGAAGATCTGGATTTCGACGCCGTCGCCGATCTGCGGCTCGCGGTCGACGAGGTCTGTACGCGGTTGATCCGCTCGGCTGTCCCGGGTGCCACGCTCGAGATCGTCATCGACCCACACGGCGAGGAGCTGCGCGTCGAGGCATCGACGACGTGCACCAACCACGACGTGGTGACGCCTGGCAGCTTCAGCTGGCATGTGCTGACTTCACTGGCTGACGACGTCCAGACATTCCAGAACGGCGAGGGCGTTTTCGGGGTCACGCTGACCACCCGAAGGGCGGGCACTCACAGGTGACGCCGCGAGCTGGCGGTGGTTCGTCATCTCGTCCAAACGAATACGCCGACGTTCCCGACATGTTCCGCGAGTTGGCGACCCTTGACGCCGACTCAGCCGAATTTCAGCGCCATCGCGACAAGATCGTCGCGCGCTGCCTGCCGCTGGCCGATCACATCGCCCGCCGCTTCGAAGGGCGTGGCGAACCGCGCGATGATCTGGTTCAGGTCGCGCGGGTCGGCTTGGTCAACGCGGTGAAGCGATTTGACGTCGAAACCGGCTCGGATTTCGTGTCTTTCGCCGTGCCCACCATCATGGGTGAGGTTCGCCGGCACTTCCGGGACAACAGCTGGTCCGTCAAGGTTCCGCGGCGGCTCAAAGAGCTGCATCTGCGACTCGGTACGGCGACCGCCGACCTGTCGCAGAAGCTGGGCCGCGCGCCGACCGCCTCCGAGCTCTCCCGTGAACTGGAGATGGACCGCGCCGAAGTCGTCGAGGGATTGGTGGCGGGCAGCTCCTACAACACGCTGTCCATCGACAGCGGCGGCGGCAGCGGCGACGAGGAGGCCCGGGCCATCGCCGACACCCTCGGCGATGTCGACACCGGACTGGAGCGCATCGAGAACCGCGAAGCGTTGCGACCGCTGCTGGAAGGACTACCGGAGCGCGAGCGAACTGTGTTGGTCCTCAGGTTTTTCGACTCCATGACGCAGACGCAGATCGCCGAGCGGGTCGGCATCTCGCAGATGCACGTCTCGCGGTTGCTGGCGAAATCGCTCGCGCGGTTACGGGACGAGCTGGAATAGCCGGTTGTGGTCCGGATCGTCGCCGTCGGCGTCCGGCATCGCTTGCACGGACTCGATCAGTGGCAGGGTGTGGTCGGGGTCGCAGATGCTTAGCAGCCGGGTCACCCCATTGCTCGGCACTACCGCCCACCGCAGGTTGGCGCCCGCGCATTTGACGTTGATCAAGTGCAGCGCCGAAAAGCCGTCAGTGCCAAAGAATTTCAGCCCGCTCAGGTCCAGGATCAATGGGGTGCAATGGGCGATGCACAGATCAAAGTAGTCGGCGAGCTGGGCCGCGTTGGATGCGTCGAGCTCGCCGTGAGCTGTGATGACCACCCGGGTCTTGTCCCATTCCGCGCTGAATCGTGCGGAACGGTTTTCCCAAGCGGGGGGCGGGAGTGCCGCATTTGTTGCATGAACCGGCGAAACAGAAGTGGGTTGTACAGCAGACATCAAGTGACTCCATCAGTCGACAAAGCGTTCTGTGGATCACGTCAAGCGGATTGGGTGCCGCGCGCGAGGAGAGACCGGGAGAAAAATCTCCCCTTACGTCTATTAACGCTGTTCCGAGCGGCTGGTAACTCAACCTCGTTACGACAGTACTCCGGCTTCTGCGCGCCGACAACGGGAGAGGGAGTTTCTCAGAAAGTCACGTGCGGCGACCTGGAAGGACTTACCTTCAGCGTGAATTGTGTTTTGGCGCAACGATTGCGGCCGCGAAGCGCCGCACGGATTCCGAGGCCGCGCCGGCCGCGTCGCCGTGACCGGCACGTGCCCGACTGGCGATTTCACCGGTCGCAAGATCCAGCGTCACCTCGGCCACCAGGTCACCGGTAGTGGGCTCGCACACCGCCCACGAGTAACGCGAGTCCGCCGACCACTCGGCGGCACTTCGGGAGACATGGTCAGGGTCGGTCGCGCCGAGTTCGGCCAGCGCGGGACGGTCGTCGATGCGATCGTCTGCGCGAAGTCCGCGCAGATACCACTGCCCGGCGTTGATTTCGATGGGATCCAAGTCCGGTTGCTCCTCGGGCCGCTTCGGGCCCCGCGCTACTTGATCTCGGCCAGCACCGTGCCCTGGGTGACGGCGGCACCGGTCTCGACGGCCAGTCCGGTGATGACGCCATCCTTGTGCGCGGTGACCGGGTTCTCCATCTTCATGGCCTCCAGGACCGCCACCAGGTCGCCGGCCGAAACCTCTTGTCCCTCTTCGACAGCCACCTTCACCACGGTGCCTTGCATCGGAGCGGTCACCGCGTCGCCGGACACCGCAGCGCCGCCGGCGGCACCGCGCTTGCGCGCCTTGGGCTTCTTGCGGATCACGTCGCCACCTGCGGCGGCGCCGTTGGACAGTGCCAGATCGCCGGGCAGCGACACCTCCAGCCGTCGGCCGCCCACCTCGACGACGACCTTCTGCCGCGGCAGGACCTCGTCCTCCTCGATGGGCTCGCCGGCGGTGAACGGTTCGACGGTGTTGTCCCACTCGGTTTCGATCCAGCGGGTGTGCACGGTGAAGCCGTCGCCATCGCCGATGAACGCCGGGTCTGAGACCACGGCGCGGTGGAACGGGATAACGGTGGCCAGACCCTCGACGTGGAATTCGTCCAGTGCGCGACGCGACCGGGCCAGCGCCTCTTCACGGGTGGCGCCGTAGACGATCAGCTTGGACAGCATCGAGTCGAATTGGCCGCCGATGACCGAACCGGCCTCGACCCCGGAGTCCAGCCGCACACCGGGTCCGGTGGGAATGTCGTACCGGGTGACCGGGCCGGGGGCCGGCAGGAAGCCGCGACCGGCGTCCTCGCCGTTGATCCGGAACTCGATGGCGTGCCCGCGGGGCGTCGGGTCCTCGGTGATGTCCAGCTTCTCGCCGTTGGCGATCTTGAACTGCTGCAGCACCAAGTCGATGCCCGCGGTCTCCTCGGTCACCGGGTGCTCAACCTGCAGACGGGTGTTGACCTCGAGGAAGGAGATCAGCCCGTCCTGGCCGACCAGGTATTCCACCGTCCCGGCGCCGTAGTAGCCGGCTTCCTTGCAGATCCGCTTGGCGGATTCGTGGATCTCCTTGCGCTGCGCGTCGGTGAGGAAGGGCGCCGGCGCTTCCTCCACCAGCTTCTGGAAGCGGCGCTGCAGCGAGCAGTCGCGGGTGCCCGCGACGATGACGTTGCCGTGCTGGTCGGCGATCACCTGAGCCTCGACGTGGCGAGGCTTGTCGAGGTAGCGCTCGACGAAGCACTCGCCGCGACCGAACGCGGCGACGGCCTCGCGGGTCGCCGACTCGAACAGCTCGGGGATCTCCTCGATGGTGCGCGCGACCTTCATGCCCCGGCCACCACCGCCGAACGCTGCCTTGATGGCGACCGGAACGCCGTACTCCTTGGCGAAGGCCACCACCTCGTCGGCGT
>CBAAAS010000048.1:0-1496 GCA_964658855.1 uncultured Mycobacterium sp. | reverse complement strand
GGGGCGTCGGCGTCGGGCTCGGCGTACACCGCCACGCTGGGCAGTCCCGCGTCCTTGGCCGCGCGGATGACCCGCACCGCGATCTCACCGCGATTGGCGACAAGAACTTTCGAGATCGTCGAGCTGGCGTGGCTGGCCACTTCGCCTCCTGGTGAGCACGTCTGGTGATGTCTAAGAGAAATTCTTACAAGTAGTTTCGGGGGAAGTTTATGCGGCGCGCCGAGCGCGACGAGACCCGGTGTCTACTTCTCCGCAGACTCGCGCAGTCGGCGCTTGATTCGGGCCAGCATTGCCGACATGCCGCGCAGCCTTAGCGGGCTGATCAACTCGGCGAGACCCAGCTCGACGTAGAAGTCTTCAGGAACCGCGAGGATGGCGGCGACGGGCTGCCCGTCAAGGCCGGCGGCCAGGATCGACGCGAAACCCCGAGTGGTGGGAGCTTGGATGGGGGCGCTGAAATACAGCCGTACCCGATCCGGGTCGTGCCCGTCGACGTACAGGAACAGCGGCGACTGGCATTCGACGACCGGCTCCATTGCCGCTTCTTCGAGATCGGCGGGCAAGGCTGGCAGGTCGTCGGCGAACTCCAGCAGCAGGTTCAGCTTGTCCTGACCTTGGAGTTCGGCGAAGTCGGAGACAACCTCGGCCAGCGGCGCGGGCATGCTCATCGGGCCGGTACAGCCCCCGGAGCTTCGCCGGCGACGATCGGCGCTCGCACCGCGTTACCCCATTCGGTCCACGAACCGTCGTAGTTGCGCACGCCGGGGATGCCCAGCAGATGCGTCAACACGAACCAGGTGTGGCTGGACCGTTCGCCGATGCGGCAGTAGACGATCGTCTTGTCGTCCGGCTTGATGAACCCGTACAGCTTCGCGAGTTCGTCGTGGCTGCGGAAGCGCCCACTGTCGTCGGCGGCCTTGGCCCACGGGATCGACTGTGCCGTAGGGATATGCCCGGCCCGCAATGCGCCTTCTTCGGGGTAGTCGGGCATGTGGGTGCGCCTGCCGGTGTACTCGTCGGGCGAGCGCACGTCGATCAGCGGCCCGTCGCCCAGGGCGCCCAGCACGTCGTCTTTGTAGGCGCGGATCGGTGCGTCGTTGCGCTCCACGACGGGGTAGCCCGACGACGCGCGGCTCGGTACATCCAGCGTGGTGTCGCGGTTGTCGTGCATCCACAGGTCGCGCCCGCCGTTGAGCAGGCGCACGTCCGGGTGGCCGAAAAGGGTGAAGACCCACAGCGCGTAGGCGGCCCACCAGTTGCTCTTGTCGCCGTAGATCACCACGGTGTCGTCGCGCGAAATGCCTTTGCGGTCCATCAGTTCCGCGAACTGCTTGCCGTTGATGTAGTCGCGAACCCGCGGGTCGTTGAGATCGGTGTGCCAGTCGATTTTGACGGCGCCGGGAATGTGGCCGACGTCGTAAAGCAGGACGTCTTCGTCGGATTCGACGATGGCGAGTCCGGGTCGGCCCAAATTGCCGGCCAGCCAGTCGGAGGTG
>CBAAAS010000047.1:0-10518 GCA_964658855.1 uncultured Mycobacterium sp. | reverse complement strand
GTTGGTGCTTGCGTGCCAAACCGGCGATCTGCGTGAGGACTTCGCGGCTGTAGACGGCGCCGGTCGGGTTGTTTGGGTTGATCACCACCAAGGCCTTGGTGCGCTCGGTGATCTTGGACTCGATATCGGCGATATCCGGTTGCCAGCCCTGGGTTTCGTCGCACAGATAGTGCACTGGAGTGCCACCCGCCAGCGACGTCGACGCCGTCCACAGCGGATAGTCGGGCGCGGGGATTAGAACCTGATCACCGTTGTCCAGTAGGGCCTGCAGGGTCAGCGTGATCAGTTCCGAGACGCCGTTGCCGAGGTATACGTCGTCGACGTCGAAACGCGGGAAGCCATCGACGAGTTCGTAGCGGGTGACCACCGCGCGCCGCGCCGACAGGATGCCCTTGGAGTCCGAGTAGCCCTGCGAGTAGGGCAGCGCCTGGATCATGTCGCGCATGATCACGTCGGGCGCATCGAAGCCGAACGGCGCGGGGTTGCCGATGTTCAACTTGAGGATGCGGTGACCCTCAGATTCCAGCCGGGCGGCGTGATCATGCACCGGCCCGCGGATCTCGTAGAGCACGTCCTGCAGCTTCGATGACTGCGCGAACGTGCGCTGCCGCGGCTGTTGCCCCGCGTTCTGCCATGGCAGCTGGTGAGTGGTCACAACACCAATGGTGCCATGGTTGTCTATCTAATTAGTAATTCTTTCGACGGCCTGATCAGCGCTTACCTGGTGGACGGGCGCCACGGGCGATGCCCAGGCCCTTCGCGGGTGCCGCTGGTGCAGCGTCGTCGCCGTCGTTACCGCCGCCGTCGGCAGGCGTGGATTGCGGCTCGGCCTTGGCCTCGGGCTCGGGCTTGGACTCCGGTTCCGGTGTTGACTCCGGCTCCGGCTTCGCCTCGGGCTCCGGCTCCGGGGTTGCCGGGGCTGGGGCGGCAGCCTTCTTGGCTCCGGGGCGCTTGGCCCCTGCGGCGATTCCCAATCCCTTGACCGGTGCGGCCGGCGACTTGGCCTCTGGGGCTGCTGGGGTCTCCGCAGGTTCGGACTTCTCCTCGGGCTCCGCGGCGGGCGCCGTCGGCGCTGACGCTGCGGGAGTCTCGGCGGTCTTCTTAGCGCCGGGCCGCTTGGCCCCGGCGGCCAGGCCCAGCCCTTTCACGGGCGCAGCGGGAGCGGCCGGTGCGGATTCGGTCTTGGCTTCGGGCTCGGACGCCGGAGCGGATTCCGCTGCAGCAGAAGGCTTTTCCACCGACTTCTTGGCGCCCGGGCGCTTTGCGCCGCCGGCGATGCCCAACCCCTTGACCGGGGCCGCGGACGCCTTGTCCTCGGCGGGTTTCTCGTCGGCTGCCGGCGCCGCCTTCTTGGCGCCCGGGCGCTTTGCGCCACCCGCGAGGCCCAAGCCGGTGACGGCCTTGGCCTCCGACTTGTCGTCGACAGGTGCGGCGGCCTCGGGCTCTGCGGTTTTCTCCTCGGCCGGGGCGGTCGCGGTGGCGGTAGACGCCTTTGTTTCGGCCTTTTCGGCACGCTCAGCGGCCTGCTTGGCGGCAGCACCCTTCTCGGGCAACGTGATGGTGCTGGTGTCGAGCGACTCGAGCAGCAGCTGCGCGACGTCGCGGACATCGACGCCTTCGCGTCCGGCGGCCTCCTGGCGGTCGTTCACACCGTCGGTAACCATCACCCGGCAGAACGGGCACGCGGTCGCCACGGTGGTGGCGCCGGTGGCCAGCGCTTCGTCGACGCGCTCGTGGTTGATCCGCTTGCCGATGTGTTCTTCCATCCACATCCGCGCACCGCCTGCGCCGCAGCAGAAGCTGCGGTCGGCGTGACGCGGCATCTCCGCCAGCGTCGCGCCGGCCGCGTTGATCAGCTCGCGGGGTGCCTCGTAGACCTTGTTGTGGCGGCCCAGGAAGCACGGGTCGTGGTAGGTGACGTCTTGGGGGGAGGCTGGGCTCACCGGAACCAGTTGCTTGTCGCGGACCAGCCGGTTGAGCAGCTGGGTGTGGTGCAGCACGGAGTAGTTGGCGCCGAGCTGCTTGTATTCACGACCGAGCGTGTTGAAGCAGTGTGGGCAGGTGACCACGATCTTGCGGTCGACGGTCTCCACGCCCTCGAACAATCCGTCCAGGCTTTCCTTGGCCTGCGCGGCAAGCTGCTGGAACAAGAACTCATTGCCGGAGCGGCGGGCCGAGTCGCCGTTACACGTTTCGCCCGTGCCCAGCACCAGGTACTTCACCCCGGCGGTGGCCAGCAGTTCAGCCACGGCCTTGGTGGTCTTTTTGGCCTTGTCGTCGTAGGCACCGGCGCAGCCCACCCAGAACAGATACTCGAAACCTTCGAAGCTGTCGACGTCTTCGCCGTAGACCGGGACGTCGAAGTCGACCTCGCTGATCCAGTTGGTCCGGTCGGCTGCGTTCTGGCCCCACGGATTGGCTTTGGTCTCAAGGTTTTTGAACAACACCGACAGCTCCGAGGGGAACTCGGACTCCATCATGACCTGGTAGCGGCGCATGTCGATGATGTGGTCGATGTGCTCGATGTCCACCGGGCACTGCTCGACGCAGGCGCCGCAGTTCACGCAGGACCACAGCACGTCGGGGTCGATCACGCCGCCTTGTTCGGCGGTGCCGACCAGCGGACGGGTCGCCTGCTCGGGCCCGTGCCCCGGAACCCGGCCGAAGCCGGACTCGGGGACGTGGTGGCCCTCTTCGTGCGTGGTTTCGAGGTCCAGGCCCTCGAGCGGCTCGGCCTTCTTTTCGCCAAGGATGTAGGGCGCCTTGGCCATCCAGTGGTCGCGCAGGTCCATGATGAGCAGCTTGGGTGACAGCGGCTTACCGGTGTTCCAGGCCGGACACTGCGACTGACAGCGCCCACACTCGGTGCAGGTGGCGAAGTCGAGGTTGCCCTTCCAGGTGAAGTCCTCGATCTTGCCGCGGCCGAAAATGGCGTCGTCCGGCGGGTTTTCGAAGTCGACGGGCTTGCCGTCGGCCTCGATCGGCAGCAGCGGGCCCAGGCCGTCGGGCAGTCGCTTGAGGGTGACGTTGACCGGCGCCAGGAAGATGTGCAGGTGCTTGGAGTGCAGCACGATCACCAAGAACACCAGAGCTACCGCAATGTGGGCGAGCAGTGCGATGGTCTCGATCCACTGGTTGGCCGCGAGGCCCAGCGGGTGCATGAGTACGCCCATGCCGTGGGAGAAAAACGCTCCCCAGCCGTAGGGCAGGCCACCGGTGTTCGCCGAGGCGCCGCGGTAGATCGAGAAGCTGAAGATGACCAGGAAGATCATGAACAGGATCAGCCAGGCGCCACCGGTGTGCGAGCCGTAGAACCGCGACGAGCGGCCGTACTCCTTGGGCTCGGAGCGCAACCGGATGATCGCGAACGTCGTGATACCGAGCAGCACGCCGAGGGCGATGAAGTCCTGCAGGAAGCCAAGCGCATTCCACCGGCCCACGATCGGAATGTGGAAGTCGTTGACGAACAACGCACCGTAGGCCTCGACGTAGACCGTGGCCAGGATGAAGAAGCCCCACATGGTCAGGAAGTGCGCCACCCCGGGGATCGACCATTTCAGCAGCTTGCGCTGGCCGAACACTTCGGAGATCTGCGCCCAGAGTCGCGTGCCGACATCATCGGTGCGGCCGGTGACGGGCTGACCGGAAAGTGTGAGTTTGACCAGCCACAGCACCCGGCGTGCAGCGAGCAAAGCGATGATCGCCGTCCCGCCCAGTCCGACAATGAGTCTGATCAGCATCTGCGTGTGCACGGAGGCATCTCCCCAAATCCGATGTTACCGACCAGTAACTAGGCTGGTGTTACTCGTCGGTAACTTAACTACTGCACCTGCTCAAGCCATGTAAGCCTGCTCATAGTGACATCCCCGAGGGGGCCACCGCGACGAAGGATGCCCTAACTAGGCCGTCGCCGTGTTCGTATACCCGGCGAAGCGTCGTCGACTCAGAAGTGCGGTATCGGCGGTATTGGGGGCAAATTACTGCGCCACCAGTGGTGGCGGGGATGCTGCTGCGTCCAGGTGGCGCTGGGTGGCACCGGTTCGATGGTCTCCTCGGTCGTTGTTGTCGTGGTCGGCTCAGTGGTCGACGGCGCATTGGACGGCGTCGTGGAGCTCGAGGATGTCGGGGTGGATGTTCGCGTGGTCGGCGCTGGAGCGCTGCCCCCGTTGCCGCGGGCCAGGACGGCGAGGCCGTAGATGATGACCGCAATCAGCACCACGACCGCGAGGCCCCACAGGGCGAGGACCCACCGCTTGAGATACCAGGGCGACGGGCTTTTGCCGACGCTGAAGCGCTCGGTCTCGTCAACGCCCCGCGAGTAGTCGTCGTACGGGGGTCGGTTGCTGCTCACCGTTAGGGAGTCCCGCCGTCGTGGCGATGGTGGTGATGGCGACCTTCGTCCTCCGTGGTGGTCGGAGGCGTGCTGGCGGGGGCCGTGGTGGTCGGCTCCGCGGTGGTGGGCGGGGCGGTCATCGCGGTCGATTCCGGCGGAGCGACCGGCTCGGTGGTCGTGGTGACGTCGGTGGAGCTCGTCGGCGCCGGTGGTGATGTCGTCGGCGATGTCGGGGTCTGCGTCGTGCCGCCGGTGCCGTTGGTTTGGTCGGCGAGCAGGTAGAACGCCAAGCCGAGCAGGATCGCTACGAACAGACCGAGTGCGACCAGAAGGATCGGATTGCGGTACCACGTGCTCCGCTGGGGGGAGCCTTGCTCTTCGCCGCTGTAGTCGTAATAGCCGGTCGGCGCTTCGCTTGGGTCCTCAGGAGGTTCGTTGCCGCTCACGTGCGCCGATCCTAGCCTCGGACCCTGGCAGGTTTACAGCGGCCGCAGCTCAGGAGAAGTGCGGCAAGTGCAAGTGGTGGTGATGCCGCGTCGGCGGGGCCGGAGACGGGGAGTCGTTCGCCGGCGGCGGCGCCTCTTCCGGTGTCTGCTCCGGCGTTTCGGGCTGTGGCGATTCTGGCGGGGGCGCTTCGGTGGTGCTCGACGGCGGGGTCGTCGACGGTGTGGGTGGCGTGGTGGTGGAGGTGGACGACCGCGTCGGTGTGGTGGACGACGTGCTGGTGGCCGGGCCGCTGGTCTCGCCGCCGCCGCGGGACAGCTCGATCATGCCGTAGATGACCAACGTGAGCAGCAGCGCGACCATCAGCGCCCATAAGGCCAGCAAAACGCGATTGCGGTACCAAGGCTCCGGCGCGCCGTCGGACCCAGCGGAATCGGCATCTTCGGCGGCTCGGTCCGGCTCGTGATCGAGCACCTGCTGCCAACCGTCGGCGTCGTATTCGGCCATCCGTGTCGGCCGATCGCTCGGGTCGTCCGGAAGGCCAGTCACGCCTGAAATGCTACGTCAGAGCTGTCGCTGCACTTCGTCGGCGAAAAGCGCCAGGTGGTCGAGGTCTGACATGTCCAGCAGCTGCAGATACGTCCGCTGCAGGCCGATCTCGGCGAACGGACCGAGCTGATAGACGATCTCGTTGGGCGTGCCGGCCAACGGTGAATTGGACCGCAGCTCGTCGACTTCGCGCCCGATTGTGGCGGCCCGCTTGGCGATCTCGGCTTCGTCGCGTCCGGCGCACACCACGAAGGACGCGGAGTAAATCATCGAATCAGCGGGCCGGCCGACCGCGTCGACGGCATCACGGACCCGCTCGAACTGGGTCGTGATGGTGTCCAGTGACGCGAACGGCACGTTGTATTCGTCGGCGAATGTGGCGGCCAACCGCGGCGTCTTCTTGGCGCCCGACCCGCCGATGATGATCGGCGGGTGCGGTCGCTGCACCGGCTTGGGCAGTGCGGGCGAATCGTTGACTGCGTGATGCGCTCCCGCGTAATCGAACGTCTCACCGACCGGGGCGGTCCAGAGGCCGGTGATCAGCTCGAGCTGCTCGGTGAGCCGGGCAAATCGCTCGCGCAGCGGCGGAAAGGGGATCGCGTATGCCAGATGCTCCTTCTCGAACCAGCCGGTGCCGATGCCGAATTCGACACGCCCGCCGCTCATTTCGTCGACCTGGGCCACCGAGATGGCCAGCGGGCCGGGGTGGCGGAACGTCGCCGACGTGACCAGTGTGCCCAACCGGATCGACGACGTCTCGCGTGCGATGCCGCCGAGGGTCACCCAGGAGTCGGTCGGGCCGGGCAGCCCGTCACCGCTCATCGCCAGGTAGTGATCGGAACGGAAGAACGCGGAAAACCCCAGCGATTCCGCGGCTTGGGCGACCGCTAGCTGGTCGGAGTAGCTGGCGCCCTGCTGCGGTTCAACGAATACCCGAAAGTCCACGAGCGCCACATTAGGCGGCGTTGCTTAGAGCTGCCGATGAGTATCTGCGGCATTCGGAGTCTGTCTGGGGGTGAGCAGAACGAATCTTTCCATGTCGATATCCGCCGACGGCTACGTCGCAGGGCCCGGTCAATCTCTGGAGCACCCGGGCGGAGTCGGCGGCATAAGCCTGCACGATTGGCACCGCGGCCCCGCCAGAGATCACCCGGTCAATCGGCAGGTCCAGTCTGAAATGCTCGACGGTATGGGCGCGACGATCATGGGCCGCAACATGTTCGGGCCGGTTCGCGGGCCGTGGGGTGACTCGGACTGGCAGGGGTGGTGGGGTGATACACCGCCGTACCACTGCCCGGTCTTCGTCTTGACCCACCATCCGCACGACCCGATCGAGTTGCAGGGCGGGACGACGTTTCACTTCGTCACCGACGGCATCGAGGCGGCTTACGCCCTGGCGGTCAAGGCGGCCGGCGGTAAGCCGATATCGATCGCGGGGGGAGCATCGTGTGCGCGGCAAGCGATCGCGGCGGGCCTCGTTGACGAGATCGACCTTCAGGTGAGCTCGGTCATTCTCGGCTCGGGCGAGCGTCTCTTCGACGGCTTCGAGGCAGGTAGGCCGGCGCTTGAGATCGACCGGGTGCTGGAAGCTCCGGGTGCGGCTCACGTGCGGTACCGCGTTATTCGATGAGCAAGGCCGACCGGCCGCATCGGTGGTTAGGTCAGGATCGTGAATTCCCTCGCGAAGTTTTTCCGCGACACCGTCGCGGTTCGGATCTTGGTCTCGGTGGCGCTCGGTGTCATCGTCGCACTGGTCGTCGGCAATACGGTTGGCTGGCGGTTCGCGCTCGCCGGGTGGGTAGCCGCGGCCGCGCTGTATGTGGTTTGGACGCAACGCATTCTGGTTGGAATGGATGCCGAGCAGACCTGTCGTTGGGTGACCCGGGAGGACCCGACTCGAATCCTCGCCGACGTGGTCGTTTTGACGGCGAGCGTCGCGAGCCTGGGTGGTGTCGGTTACGTGGTGGCCGCGGGATCGAAGCTGTCGGGCAGCGGCGCGTTGGAAGCCGCCATCGTCGGGATCCTGACCGTCGCCGCGTCGTGGTTTGCGGTGCACACGCTGTTCACCGTGCATTACGCACGGCTCTATTACTCAGATGAGCCTGGCGGCATCAACTTTCACGATCCGAACCCGCCACGCTTCCGGGATTTCGCGTATCTCGCCTACACCGTCGGCATGACGTTCCAGGTCTCCGACACCGAGATCGGGTTGACCACGATCAGGGCGACGGTGTTGCGCCACGCGCTGCTGTCGTATCTGCTCGGCGCGGTGGTGCTGGCCGTGACGATCAACTTGATCGCGGGGCTCGGCTCCCGAATCTGATCTGGCCGGAACCTCGGTCGATTGCGGTTATTCGCCGGTAGCCCGGGCTAACTCGCGGGCCTCGTCCGCGCTCTCTACCGTTGGCGCAGATTCCGGCAGTGGGCGACCGGCCACTTCCGGGGTGAAGATCAGCGTGATGGTGCCGGCCACCCCGGCGAACATCAGCATGTACGCCGGCATCATGGCATTGCCGGTGGCGGAGATCAGTGACTGGGCGACCAATGGGATGGTGCCGCCGAAGCCTGACACCGCGAGGTTGTAGCCGATGGAAACGCCGCCGTAGCGCACATTGGTGGGAAACAGCGCGGGCAGCGTTGACGGTTCAATGCTGTTGAGGCACAACAGCATCAGCCCGATGATCAGCACGCCGAGGAACTTCGTCGGGTAGTTGGAGCCGAATCGAAGCAACGTGAAGGCTGGTATCGAGCCGGCGAAGAGCAGGAAGCAACCCGTCGCTATCAGCGGCTTCACCCCGATCCGGTCGGACAATCTCGCGACGAAGACCACCGCGATCGACGCGAAGGCCATCGCCAACAGGATCATCACCAACGCCGCGTTGGCGGGTAACCGGACGATTGTTTTGAGGTATGTCGGTAGATATCCGCTGAGCATGTAATTGGTGTTGCAGATCGTCAATTCGAGTCCGATGCAGAGCAACAGGGCCTTCCAATGGCCGGCAATGGTCTGCTTGATCTGCGCCAGCTGCCCGGAGCCTGCGTGCTCGTCGCGTTCGGTCGACTGGTGCTCGAACGTTTCATCAAGCCTCATTCGCAACACCACCGCGGTCAGGCCGAGCGGCAGGGCCAGGAAAAACGGTATGCGCCAACCCCAAGTCGCCATGTCGTGTTGCGGCAGTGCGACCTGCAGCCCGACGACCATGGCGATCGCGGCCACATTGCCGCTCAGGGTGCCCATCGGCAGGAATCCGGCCAGCATCCCGCGTTTGCGATCAGGGGCGGCTTCGACGATGTAGGTCATAGCGCCCGCGTATTCACCACCGGTGGACAGCCCTTGGCAAAGGCGTACTCCTATGAGTAGCACAGGTGCCCAGACGCCGATCGCGCTGTAGCCGGGCAGCAGGCCGGTAGCGGTCGCACTGAAGGTCATCAGCCCGATCGTGATCAACAGCACGGGTTTTCGGCCGATCCGGTCGCCCAGCGGGCCGAAGATGAAGCCGCCCAACGGCCGCACGATAAATGCCACCGCCAGCGTTCCGAAGGTGGCGATGAGATTGCCTGCGCCGGATCCATTTCCGGGATAGAACGTTTGCGCAAGTATCGTCGCGACGAGGCTGTAGACGCTGAAGTCGTAGGACTCCATGAAGTTTCCGATTGCCGTGCCGGCGATAGCCCGGCGCAGCACGGCTGCATCCGCGACCTGGATCTCGTTGAGCGTCCACGTACCGCTGTCCGCGCGCCTCACTGAGCGCCCGGACTACTTCTGCAGATAATCCTGATGTTCGGACTCGGCTTCCCAAAAATGTTCCACAGCAGTAACTTCCGTCACAATCTGGTCGCGTAACTGGTCGGACTGGTCGATGTCGGTGATCGTCGCCAACGCGATCTGCTTCTGCTCGTCATCGAGATAAAAGATCGCCGAACGATAGCGCCTACCAACGTCCTTGCCTTGTCGGTCCTTGGTCGTCGGCTCGTGAACGCTGAAGAAATATTCGAGCACTCTGTGAAAGTCGATGCGCTCGGGGTCGTATTCGACCTCCACCGACTCGGCGTGCCCGCCGGACTTCTCATATGTCGGGCTGGGGGTATCGCCGCCGGCGTAGCCCACGCGGGACGACAGGACGCCTTTCTTGTCGCGGACCCTTTCCTGCAGATTCCAAAAGCAGCCGCCGGCCAGAATTGCCTTGTTACCCGTGGTCATTGGGGGCGCTCCTTTCGTCGGTCGACTGTTGGACATAGGTCATTCGTTCCGTACGACGACGCGGATGGGTACCCCGCCAAGATTTTGCTTAAGCTTCGCGAATCGCGGGTAGCAGCGACGACGAGTGGCGTCAGCGACTGACCTCGCAGGAGTTCGCTGTCTTGCGTCGTGGTGACACCGAAGAACCCTTCACTGGTGAATACCTCGACACCACAACCCTCGGTTCATATCTGTGCCGGGCATGCGATGCCGAAGTGTTCAGCAGCAGCGACAAATTCGATCCGAACACGGGTTTTCCATCGTTCTATGACGCGGCCCGAGATGATGCAGTGGTCCTACGTCCCGACAACACCCCGGACAAGATTCGCAGCGAAGTGCTGTGCGCGAATTGCGACAGCCACCTCGGTCACTTCTTCTCGGGGGAGGGCTATCCGACGCCCCTCGATCAGCGTTACTGCATTGACTCGGTCGCGCTGAGGTTGGTGCCGGCGACGACTTAGGCGGCACGGGCTCGTTCGGCCGGCCGGAACGCGGGCCGACTGGCTCCTAAATTAGCGCATTTCCCCTGCGCAATCCGCCCCGTTAGCTGCGGTTCAGGCCTACCATTGGGCATCATCCCAGCTTGGTGAAAGTCGGGGAGGCGCCCGCAACATGAACCTCAAGCTCTCTGCCGCCGCGGCGGCGATCGCCGTCGCCATGTCAGGACTGACGAGCGGCGTAGGCATTGTCAATGCCGCCCCGTTGGACCCGCTGCCGCCTGCCCCGCGCTTCCAACCGGATCCGGGCGCGCCGCCGCCGCCGCCGGGTATTCCAGCCGAAAAATGCTGGCGGTATGGGCGCACCGGGGCGGGAAATGGCCAAGCCGGCGGCGGGATTCCGTTGTATCCGCCGCCGTGCAAAGGGACTTACTGACAGTTCGGCGGTCTTAGCTGCCGTTGGCCGCGACGTGAAGGCCTGATCCACCTCGGGAATATCCGTCGCGGAAGCCGTT
>CBAAAS010000046.1:1841-10539 GCA_964658855.1 uncultured Mycobacterium sp. | reverse complement strand
CGCGGCCGTTCGGCATGCTGTTCGGCTTCGACGGGCATCACGCGTTCACCCATCGGCCGACCTTCCTACGGCTCAAGGCCGAATGCGGCCGCGAGGAGCTTGCGGGCCGACTTGCCGATCCCGCGGTCAAGGCCGCGATCCTTTCCGAGGATGATCTACCGCCCGATCCAAATCTATTGTTCGACAACATGTTTGCCCTCGCCCAGTATGCGCTCGGCCGTACCTACGCGATGGGCGATCCGCCCGACTACGAGCCGACCGACGAACGCACGGTGGAGAAGATCGCCGCAGAGCGTGGCGAGGATCCGCTGTCCACGTTGTACGACCTGATGCTCGAGCACGATGCGACGTCGATGCTGATGCTCCCGTTCTACAACTATGCCCACGGCAACCACGATGCGATTCGCGAGATGCTGACCCACCCGGCGGGCGTGGTCGGCCTGTCCGACGGCGGTGCGCACTGCGGCATGATCTGCGACGCGTCGTTCCCGACGTTCCTGCTCACGCACTGGGCGCGCGATCGGCACCGCGGCGACAAGCTGCCGCTGGAGTACGTCATCCGCAAGCAGTCCTACGACACCGCGCAGCTGTTCGGGTTGTCCGACCGGGGTGTGGTCGAGATCGGTAAGCGCGCCGACGTCAACATCATCGACATGGATGCGATCACCTTGCATCGGCCGCAAATGGCCTATGACCTGCCAGCCGGCGGCAAGCGGCTGATCCAGGGAGCTTCTGGCTACAACGCCACGATCGTCAACGGCGTGGTGACGCGCCGACACGGCGCCGACACCGGCGCGCGCCCGGGCCGGTTGCTCCGCGGCGCGCGCTGAACTACGCGCCGAGGGCGTGGTCGATCAGCACCGCGGCGGCCTTTTTGGCACGCGCCCAAGGCTCCGGGTCGTCCAGCGAGGTCGCCAGTGCGCCGGCGCCTTCGTACAGCACGGCGAGTTGATTGCCGAGTTGTCGCGGATCGGCGGCGCCGGCCTGGCCGGCCAGCTCGGTGAGCCAGTCGGCGAAGCCGAGTTTGGATGTCCGCACGATGTCCTGAACCCCCGGCATGGTTCCGGCCGTCTCGACGGCGGCGTTGTGGAACGGGCAGCCCCGAAACGTCACACCCGGCGCGGCGTGGTTGTCGAACGCGGCGAGCATCCGCTGGCGCGGCGTCAGGTCGTCCCGGGAATGGATCACGGTGTCGACAACGCGCTGGTCCATGCCGCGCAGGTATTCCTCGACCACCGCCGTCTTACTTGGGAAGTGTTGGTAAAGAGTGCGTTTGGAGACCGAAGCTTCAGCCGCGAGTCGCTCGACGCCGGTGGCGTTGATGCCCTCCAGGTAGAACAACTCAGCGGCCGTGTCCAGGATGCGCTGGCGCGCCCCGCGGCCACCTTTCTGCGTCGCGGACTGCTTGTTCATACCAGGAGTATACCGAACGGTTTACATCGCGCGTCAAGTGTTGTAGCGTGGCGCCGGTAGAGGTACACCAATCGGTTTACTAGGAGTAAGCATGACTCAGCGTTCGCCCGTGGTTCTGATCACCGGCACTTCGTCGGGAATCGGACGGGCCATCGCCAGCGCTTTCGCGGCCAAAGGCTTCGAGGTGTTCGGCACGAGCCGCAACCCGCAACGGAACGAGCCGATTGCCGGCGTGGAACTGCTGCCACTCGACGTCAGCGACCAGGCCTCGGTCGCCTCGGCGGTGTCGACGGTCATCGAGCGCGCGGGACGCATCGACGTGCTGGTCAACAACGCCGGAGTCGGCGTCTTCGGCGCCGCCGAGGAGAGTTCGATCGCTCAGGCGCAGGAACTCTTCGACACCAACTTCTTCGGGCTGATCCGCGTGACCAACGAGGTGTTGCCCCATCTGCGGGCCCAGGGCAGCGGCCGGATCGTCAACATCAGCTCGGTGCTCGGATTCCTGCCGGCGCCGTATGGCGCCTTGTACGCGGCCTCGAAGCACGCCGTCGAGGGCTATTCGGAATCGCTGGATCACGAGACCCGCGAGTTCGGTGTCCGGGTGTCGGTGGTCGAGCCCGGCTACACCGACACCGCGTTCGACGCCAATGCCGCCGACCCGGATTCACCGATCGAGAGCTATCGGGCTCTGCGCGAACACGTCAAAGAGGGCCTGATCAAGGCGGTGCGCGCCGGTGACGACCCATCGGTGGTAGCCAAGGTGGCGCTCAAGGCGGCGACCAGTCGCACGCCGAAGTTGCGCTACCCGGCTGGGCCGCTGGCTCGTCAGCTGACGGTGCTGAAAAAGTTCGCGCCGGAGGGGTTGCTGGACAAGGGAATTCGCAAAGCGAACAATCTCACCAAAGCGCCGAAGGCGAAAAAAGTGCCACAGAATGTCAGGTAGTCGCCGAAAAGCGACCACTAAATGCGATTATCAGGAAACTTTGCCGTATCGACGGACTAAGTCGTTCTCGCCGAAGACATTTGCGTAATCCAGGCCTTTGGCGTCGCGGCCGAAAAACGTCCATTTGCGGGGCGCCGAGTGCGGGACACTTACCATCTTGACGGTGTAGCGCAAGGTGGTTTCGCGCAGGGTGCCGATGATGTCACCGACGCGGATCTGCGATGGATGAATCTCGGGTGCATCACACCAGTTTTGTACGCTCACTGAGTTCCCCCGATCGTTTCCACCACTGTACTCGCAATCGGCTTGTTGGCCGACCGCTACGTCATGTCGAGGTTACAAACCACTGCCGGTGGCGTACTGTGGACATAGAGCCGTTTCGTTGTCAGCGGTGATGCAACGTAATACGCGCGGATCGCATTCACGGGCAACGGAATTCCTCCGCCGTCCTGCATCGGCAGGGGCGACGCCAGCCGTAAAGGAATTCCGTTGAACCAGATTCTTTTTGATCCATATCGCTTAGCCGTCGTATGAGCGACTGGCGGTCGGCGAATCCGGTCCGACTTTCGGTTGCCGACCGATTGGGCGGCGACATCGACGGAGCATGGTGGCCTCGGGTCGATCGGATGACCGTCGAGCTGCCCGGCTTGGTTGCCGCACTGACTCCGATGCTGGGCGACATCACTTCCATCAATGTCAATTGGCCGCATCTGCAACGACCACCGGACTTCAACTGGCCGGGGTGGGAACACAAACCCCAACACGTCATCACGCTCAACGGCGTCGAGGGGCGGGTCAATTTGTTGATCATCGCGTACACCACCTACAGCGCGTTGGCGCTGATGGTGCTGCGTCGGGCTGCCGGACTCTCTATCGTTCCGGCCGACCGCGACAAACCAGCATTCGTGACTGCCGGATCGATTCTGCAGGCCGCGGTCAAGCAGCGCGCCATCAGTCTTGAAGCTCAGGTGCCGCAGAAAGTTCGGTAGTCGCCGAAATCTTCTGGCGCCGGGCTGGCGTAGCGCTCAAGTCCCGGTCGATCGTCGTATGGAGCACTGACGGCAGTGAGTAACTGCTGCAATGGATTCAGATCTCCTGCGGTAGCCGCGGTCAGCGCCTCCTCAACGAGATGGTTGCGCGGGATGTATACCGGATTACTCCGGTCCATGGCTGCTGCATCTGGACCAAGCGTTCGCCAGCGCGCGATCCATTCGTCGATGCCGGCCAGATTGATGAACAGTCCGCGAGCCGGTTCAGCGTCGCCACGCGCTGCGTGACCCAAAGCCCGGAACACCGACGTGTAGTCGACGCGACTCTCTTTCAACAGCGCCAGCAATTCCTCGGTCACCGACTTGATCGTTGCGGCGTCCACATCCTCGGGCAGGCCGAGCTTGGCGCGCATCCCGTCGGTCCAGGTCGCGTCGTACTGGACGCGGAAGACCTCGAACGCCTTCTCCGCGAGGGCGACTCCTTCGTCGACCGTATCGGCCAGTAACGGGAGCAGCGCCTCGGCGAACCGGGCGAGGTTCCAGCCCGCGACGACGGGCTGGTTGTCATAGGCGTAACGGCCCCATTGGTCGATCGAGCTGAACACCGTGTCCGGGTCGTAGGCCTCCATGAATGCGCACGGGCCGTAATCGATCGTCTCCCCGGAGATGGTCATGTTGTCGGTGTTCATCACGCCGTGAACAAAGCCGATCAGCATCCACTGCGCCACCAGCGAGGCCTGCACCGCGGCCACCGCTTCGAACAGCGCGAGGTAAGGATTCTCAAGCATGCCGGCGCCGGGGTAGTGGCGGGTGATCGCGTGGTCGGCCAGGCGCCGTACCAGGTCGAGATTTCCGGTCGCGGCGGCGTATTCGAAGCTGCCCACCCGCAGGTGGCTGGTGGCAACGCGGGTCAGCACCGCGCCCGGCAGCGGTGTCTCCCGCTGCACCATCCGGCCCGTGGACATCACGGCCAGGGAGCGCGTGGTGGGGACGCCCAGCGCGTGCATCGCCTCGCTGACGATGTATTCGCGCAGCATCGGCCCAACCGCCGCCAAGCCGTCGCCGCCGCGAGCAAACGGAGTCGCACCCGAACCCTTCAGGTGGATGTCGCGGAGCCGCCCGTCGGCATCGGCGAGCTCGCCCAGCAACAGTGCACGCCCGTCGCCCAGTCGTGGGACGTAGCCGCCGAACTGGTGGCCCGCGTACGCCTGGGCGACAGGCGCTGCGCCGTCGGGCACATGGTTGCCGACCAGGAATCGCAGTCCGTCAGGGCCCTGGAGCCAGGCCGGATCGAGGCCCAGTTCGGCGGCCAGCGGTACGTTGAACGCCAGCAGCTGCGGGTTGGGGCAAGTCTGGGCTTGCCAACTGACGACCATCTCGGGCAGAGCGCGTGCGAAGCGGTCCTGCAGAGCAACGGTGGTGTCCGGTGCGACGCTCATCCCGCCCAGCGTACGGGCGGCGCGGGCCGTCACCAGCGTGACTAACATCGACCAGGCAAACCTTCGGATTGGAGCCGTCACCGGAATGCTGGACCCGCACGAGGTTGATCGCCTCTTTCCCGCCGACCTGCCCGAGCCGGGCGAGTGGGAGCAGCGCTATCCGCCGCGCGACCTACCTTCCGACGCGCACGTGACCCGGTTGGCTCCGTCGCCGACCGGATTCATTCACCTCGGCGGCATCTACACGGCGATGATCGACGAATCGGTTGCGCACCAGAGCGGTGGCCGCTATTTCGTGCGGATCGAGGACACCGACCAGTCTCGGGAAGTGGCGGGCGCGTTCGAGCAGTTCGATCGTGCCTTCGCCTACTTTCGGGTCATTCCCGACGAGGGGGTGGGCAACGGTGAATACGGCCCGTACCGCCAGTCGGAGCGGGCGACGATCTACCTCAGCTACGCACGGGAGATGCTGCGCTCCGGGAAGGCGTACCTGTGCTTCGCCACCTCCGAGGAGCTCGCCGAGGCCCGGACTCGCCAGCAGCAACTCAAACGCCCGACCGGCTATTACGGCGAATGGGCGATCTGGCGCGACGCCGATGCCGCGGCCGTTCGGGAGCAGTTGGAGAACGGGACACCGTACGTGGTGCGTTTCCGTTCGCCGGGCCGCACCGGCGGGCGGTCCTCGTTCAATGACGCGATTCGCGGCGAACTGTCCATGGAGGACAACTACAACGACGTGGTCATCCTCAAGTCGTCAGCGGCCGTGCAACTGCCGACGTACCACTTCGCCCATGCTGTCGATGACCATCTGATGCGATGCAATCTGGTGATCCGCGGCGAGGAGTGGCTGTCGTCGACTGCCCTGCATCTTCAGTTGTTCGAGGCGCTGGGTTTCGAGCCGCCCACCTACGCGCACATCGCGCTGCTGATGAAGCAGATCCCCGGCGGCAAGCGGAAACTGTCCAAACGTAAAGACCCCGAAGCCGACGTCGACTTCTACATCAGCTCCGGCTATCCCGCCGACGCCGTGCTGTATTACCTGCGCGGCCTGGCCAATGGGCGGCTTGCGGAAACGCCGCTCCCCGACGCTCTGGCCGCACCGATATCGCTGGCCGAGTGTGGCGGCGCCGGCCCACTGGTGGATCTGGTGAAGCTCGAAGACATCAGCGCCGACCACATCGCGACGCTGAGCGGACCGCAGATCTATGCGGCCGTGACGGCCTGGGCGGCCGAGTTCGATCCTGAGCTGCAACGGGTGATCGAAGCCCATCCGGAGCAGACGCTGGCCGCCTTGGCGGTCGAGCGCGACGGCGTTGACAACCCGCGCAAAGACCTCCGCAAATGGTCCGATTTTCGTCCCGCATATGGCTTCTTCTTCGCCGACTTGTTCAAACCGATCGTTGCAGACGACGCCCAGCTAGGTGGGCTGTCACCTGACCTGGTGCGGTCGTTCGCGGGTGAGTTCGTGGCGTCCTACCAGGATCTCGATGACCCGGTGCAGTGGTTCCAGCAGATTCGCGACCTGGCTGACAAGTTCGGCTTCGCGGCCAACGCCAAGGAATACAAGAAGAATCCCGACGCCTATCCCGGTTCGATCCGGGAGGCGTCCCAGTTGATCCGAGTCAGCTTGACCGGATCGACGAAGAGCCCCGACCTCTTCCAGATCGCGCGCACCCTGGGCCGCGACGAAGTCATCCGGCGGATCGGCAGCCTCAACGCCTAGCGCACGGTCTCAGCTGAGCCCGTGTTCGATCAGGTCACGAGCGCGGTCCAGCATCGACGCGAACGGTCCTACGGCGAAGTTCAGCAGCGGCGATTCCACGCCCGCATGCGGGCGGGTCGGTGCAATGGCCTCAGCCGCATGCACCGCAGCGGTCAGCCGCTTGGACTCGTCGTCGTTGAGTTGATCTTGCAGCTTCGGAAACTCGTACTTCTCCTCGTGAAGGGCATGGTCGAGGACCGCATCGCGCAGCTTGGTCAGCTCTTCGATGAACTCGTCCGAGGTGACATCCAGCTTCTCGATGCCGGACAGCAACTGCTTGGCGTCATGTTCCTCCTCGAGGCGGGCGTCGACGATCGAATCGAAGTTCTCCACCTCGCGGCGCGCCCGGGGATGCACCACCATCTCCTCGGCGGTCTCATGCACGGCCAGCAACTGCCTCAGCTGCACAAACGGTTTCTCCCGCGCCTTGGGATCTGACGCGTGCAACACCTGGTCGAACATGTCCTCGATCAGGTTGTGCTGTGCTTTGAGAAACGTGATCACGTCGTCGGGCGACGCGATAATCATCTCGGACATGCGATACGCCCTTTGCTCCTTGACGGACTCCGTGCGGTGAACGGCTGAGGTGGGCGTACCCCGGCCGAATGCGGCTAAACGCTGTGAGGCTGGCGCTACTCTGCATTCGGCAGTGCGTCGAGAAGGAGGAGCGGCCGGGTGGGCTCTTCGGATCACGACGTCGCCGCTATCGACCTCGATGATCTGACGTCGCCCCGGCTGACTGACGTGCAGCGTCAAATTCTGGAGTTCACCGACGCCAGGCCCGTCGAGATCGACATCGACGCGATGCTCGCCGAGGCGGTTGAGCAGGCTGCAGTGGGCGACGATCTGGACGACACCGATGGATTCAGCGATCGGTTGGCCGCCCATGTCGACGCGATCGAGTCCGACGACGGCCTTACCCAGCTGACTCGCTCCTCGCTACGGCAACGAGTCGTGCGTCTGTTGCGCAACCGGCTCTCGCTGACCGAGTTGATCAAGCGGTATCCCGAAATCGAGTCGATTCCGATCGAAAAGCCTTTCGTCGTCGTCGGGATGCCGCGCTCGGGGACCACGCATCTGGTGAATCTCATCGCCGCCGATCCGCGCCGGCGGGCCTTGCCCTATTGGGAGAGCCAGGACCCGATTCCTGCCCTCGGTCAAGGCCCCGACAACTTCGGGGTCGATCCCCGTTATGCGCGGGCCAAGGCCGAACACGACGCCCTGATGGCCAGTGCCCCGTTGGTGGCCGCGATGCATGACCGCTTCCCGGAAGCGATCGAAGAGGAAGTCGAGCTGCTGGACCTGGATATGGCCGGCTACGTCTTGGAATGGCATGCGCGCGTGCCGGATTGGCGTGACTACTACTTGGGCCTGGATCAGCATCGGCATTACGCTTACCTGAAAAAAGTCTTGCAGGCGCTGACGTTCCTGCGTGGTCCGCGCACTTGGATCCTCAAGAGCCCGCAACACTGCGAGCAACTCGGTCCGCTGATCGCGACCTTCCCCGACGCGACAGTGGCCTTTACCCATCGTGATCCGGTCGCGGTGATTCAATCGGCGATCACGATGATGGCCTACTCCGATCGGCTACGCCGAACGAGCATCGACCCGGGCTGGCTGCTCGACTACTGGGCCGACCGCGTGCACCGACTGCTCAGCGCGTGTGTGCGCGACCGCGAACTGATACCAGGCGACCGTAGTATCGACGTCGGCTTCCACCACCTCAACGGCAACGAAATGTCCTTGCTCGAGCAGCTTTACCGTTGCGGAGGAGTTGATGTGACCCCAAAGGTGCAAAAGCTTTTCCAGCAGTATCTGGATGGCAATCCGCGCGGCAAACACGGCAGTATCCGATACGATCTGCAACGGCATTTCGGCGTATCGCCCGAGGACCTGCGACAGAGATTTGACTTTTACTTCGAACGCTTCGACGTGCGGCCCGAATGAAGGAGTCAACAGCGATGTTCGAGCCGATCTACCGCAGCCGGCCGGGCGCCGATGCGTTGTCTCCGGCGTCTGCTGAGGCGGCCGAACAGATCGCCGAGGGCCTGTGGTGCTCGCCGGGTCTGTCCAACTCCTATCTATTGACCACCGATGCGGGTCGGGTGATCGTCAACACCGGAATGGGCTTCGAAGGGCCGGTGCACCGCGC
>CBAAAS010000046.1:0-1741 GCA_964658855.1 uncultured Mycobacterium sp. | reverse complement strand
CGCCGGCTCGGTACCAAGCGGCTGCCGGGCCAGAGCGTCCCGGTCGTCGACCTCGACTTCGAGGACGCCCTCACGCTCGAAGTCGGCGGTCGCCGGCTGGAGCTGATCGCGGTGCCCGGCGGGGAGACCAACGACTCGCTCGTGGTGTGGCTACCCGATGAGCGAATCTGTCTGTGCGGGAACACCTTCGGTCCGATATTCGGGCACATCCCGAATCTGGTCACGATCCGCGGCGACCGCTATCGGGATGCGCTGACGGCGATTGCCTCGGTCGAGCGAGTGCGCGAGCTTCAGCCCGAAATATTGGTGACTGGACATTTCGGCCCGATTACCGGCGCCGCGCGTATCGACGCGGAGCTGGCCCGATTGCGCGACGCCCTGCGCTACATCCACGACCAGACGGTGGCGGGCATGAACACCGGCAAGGATGTTCGAACCTTGATGCGCGACATCGCGCTGCCCGCGGAATACGAAGTGGGGCAAGGCTACGGCAAAGTCGCCTGGGATGTCCGGGCCGTATGGGAGAACTATTCGGGTTGGTTTCATCACCGCTCGACCACCGAGCTGTACCCGGTTGCTTTTGACGAGGTGGCCGCCGACGTGGTCGAGCTGGCCGGCGCCGACGCGCTCGTGCAGCGGGCACGCGATCACCTGACCGCGGGCCGGCCTCTGCATGCCATCCACTTGGCCGAGTTGGTGGCCGCCGACCACGGCGGTGCGCGCGAAGTGCTCAAGCTGGCTCACGAGAACTTGCTGGGGGAGAGCACGAACTTCTGGGAACGAGCGTGGCTCACCGAGCAAATCGAGAGAAACACATGACAGGGCAAGTCAGTTTCGACTTCACCGGCGCCAGCGTCCTGGTCACCGGCGGTACCAGTGGAATCGGTTTTGCGACCGCATCGTTGTTCCGGGATGCCGGTGCGCAGGTCGCCATCACCGGCACGCGATCGGCCGCCGCCGACTATGACGCCGACCTGTCCGGTATGGACTATCACCAGTTACGGATCACCGACCACGAGTCGGTGGATGCGTTGGCGGGCCACTTCAGCCAGCTCGACGTACTGGTCAACAACGCCGGCGCGAATTTCCCCGGCGGCCTTGATGAGTCGAAAGCGGACGGGTTCGAAGCATCGGTGGCGCTCAACCTGACCGGACCGTACCGCCTGACTGTCGGCCTGTACGGCGCGCTCAAGGCATCGGCTGCGGCGGGGGGTTCCAGCGTGGTCAATCTGGCGTCGATGTCGGCATTGCGTTCGGTGCCCATGGTGCCCGGCTACAGCGCCGCGAAGTCGGGCATCATCAACATCACCCGAAACCTCGCGGTCAAGTGGGCGGACAAAGGAATTCGGGTCAACGCCGTCGCGCCCGGCGCGATCGACACCCCGATGACCGCGCCGATGCATGGCGCGGCCGAGATCGTGCAGGCCGAATTGGCGCATATCCCGTTGCGGCGGTTCGGATTCGTCACCGAGATCGCGCCCACCGTCGCGTTTCTGTGCACCGAACAATGCAGCTACACCAGCGGAGCGGTATTCGTCGTCGACGGCGCGTCGGATTGCGTCTGAAACCCTAAGGAAATAAATGACATTCGCGCTCAATCCCGAGGACTACTACCATACCGGGATCGTGGTTCCCGACCTCGATGTGGCGATGGAACGGCTCAGTGCAGTGGCCGGCTATACCTGGATCACCCCGATGACCTACACGCTGCCCTTCCGCACCGTCAACGGATCCCGGGAAC
>CBAAAS010000045.1:0-10556 GCA_964658855.1 uncultured Mycobacterium sp. | reverse complement strand
TACACCCTCTAGCCAGATGGCGACTGACAACGGCGGCAGCATCAACAAACTCGCCGCGGCGGTGCGCAGCGGCGACCGGGCGGCCCTCCCGCGGGCGATCACGCTGGTCGAGTCGACCCGCGCCGACCATCGCGACCGGGCACAACAGTTGCTGCTCGAGCTCATGCCGGCGGCCGGCAGCGCACTGCACGTTGGTATCACCGGGGTGCCCGGAGTCGGCAAGTCGACCGCCATCGAAGCCCTCGGCATGTACCTGATCGGGCGTGGCCATCGGGTCGCCGTGCTCGCCGTCGACCCGTCGTCGACCCGTACCGGCGGATCGATTCTCGGTGATAAAACTCGAATGCCGCGGCTGGCAACACATCCCGACGCCTACATTCGCCCGTCACCGACATCGGGCACACTCGGCGGCGTTGCCAAAGCCACCCGGGAAACCATCGTGCTGCTGGAAGCGGCCGGCTTCGACGTGATCCTGGTGGAGACGGTCGGAGTCGGCCAGTCCGAGGTCGCCGTGTCCAACATGGTCGACACCTTCGTATTCCTGACCCTCGCGCGTACCGGCGATCAACTGCAGGGCATCAAGAAAGGTGTGCTCGAGCTAGCCGACATCGTGGTGGTGAACAAGGCCGACGGCAATCATCTGACCGAGGCCCGCAAAGCCGCCCGCGAGTTGTCCGGAGCGATCCGGCTGATCTATCCTCGCGAAACCCTCTGGCGTCCGCCAGTTCTCACGATGAGCGCACTGGAAGGCACTGGGCTGGAGGAGTTGTGGGACACCGTCGAGCGGCATCGGGACGTGCTCACCGAGGCAGGTGACTTCGAGGCGCGGCGGCGGGCCCAACAGGTCGATTGGACATGGCAGATGGTCCGCGACACCGTGCTGGACAGAGTGCTGTCCAATCGCGCGGTCCGCAACGGGCGAGCCGACATAGAACGTCAGGTTCTTACTGGCGAATTGACGCCCGCACTGGCGGCTCAGCAAATCTTGGAACTCGCGTCAATAACGGAAGGGTGAATTCCAAGTTCTCGGCAAGATGTAACGGTACATTCGACGGTATGACCCTCGAAGTGGTGGGCAATCGCCGGTCGGTGCTGCCGCGCGGTGTTCACGGCGCAGCCGATCCCCATTTTGCCTGCGCGGTGCGCAGCTTCGCCAGCACATTCCACGGCCGCCGATTCGGCGGGGGGGCATTGGCGGTCTACCTCGACGGGGAACCTGTCGTCGACGTGTGGACCGGCTACGCGGATCGGCGCGGTCGGGTGCCCTGGTCGGCGGACACGGCCACCATGGTGTTCTCGGCGACCAAGGGCATGGCGTCCACTGTCATCCACCGCCTCGTCGACCGCGGCCTGATCAACTACGACGTCCCGGTTGCCCAGTACTGGCCGGAGTTCGGCGCCAACGGCAAAGCGGACATCACGGTCCGGCAGCTGATGCGGCACCAGGCCGGGCTGTCGGCATTGCGCGGCGCCAGCAGGGAAGACCTGCTCAACCACGAACTCATGGAGCGCCGCCTTGCGGCGGCGCGCCCCGGTTACTCGTTCGGCAAATCGGCCTACCACGCGCTGACCTACGGCTGGTTGCTGTCAGGTCTGGCGCGGGCGGTCACCGGTAAGGGCATGCGCGAGTTGATCCGCACCGAATTGGCCGAGCCGCTGGGTACCGATGGATTGCATCTCGGACGTCCGCCGGTCAGCGCCCCGACGCAAGCTGCGCAGATCATCATGCCGCAGACCGCCTTCCAGAATCCGGTGTTCAACGCGGTCGCACCGATGATCGCTGCGATCCCACGGGCCGCCGGTTTCAGCTCGATGTATTTCCCGGGTGTGAAAGCTGCTGCCCAGGGCGACATCCCGCTGCTGGACGCGGAAATCCCCGCGGCCAACGGGGTGGCGACGGCACGCGGTCTGGCTCGCATGTACGGCGCTATCGCCAACGGCGGCCGGCTCGACGGCAGCCAGTTCCTCTCACCGGAAGTGACCGCCGGACTGAGTGGTCGGCGCAGTCTCCGGCCCGACGGCAACTTGGTGATCCCACTGGCGTTTCACCTCGGGTACCACCGCCTGCCATTTGATGTGGTGCCAGGGTTCGGGCATGTCGGTCTCGGCGGATCAGTCGGGTGGGCCGACCCGGAAACCGGCCTGGCGATCGGCTTCGTGCACAACCGGTTGCTCTCGCCGTTCGTGCTCGTTGACCACGCCGGCCTCGTCGCGACCAGCGCGCTGTGCAGGCTGGGTGCCGCCGCGGCGCGCAGAGACGGTTTCGAGCGGGTGGCCGACTTCGGTTCGCAGTTCGCCGAAGCGGGAGCCGTTGCCGGGTAACGGGTTTGCCGCATGAGCGAGACGCCTGAGCGAGAAGCCCGCGTTCCCCGTCTTCCATTGGACGAGGCGAAGGCCGCCGCGGATGAAGCGGGTGTCCCCGATTACATGGCCGAGCTCGCGATCTTTCGCGTACTGCTCAACCATCCCAAACTGGCATCCGGTCTCAACGACCTGCTCGCGCGAATGCTGTGGCAGGGCAAGCTGGACAAGCGCTTACGCGAATTGGCGATCATGCGGATTGCCTGGCTGACAGCATGTGAATACGAATGGTCACAACACTGGCGCGTCGCACAAGGTCTTGGGGTGAGCGCCGATGATCTTGCCGGCGTGCGGGATTGGCAGTCCCGTACCGAGTTCGGGTCGGCCGAGCGCGCCGTGTTGGCCGCCACCGACGATGTGGTGCGCAACGGTTCCGTGAGCGCGAAAAGCTGGACGGCATGCAAGCAGGAGTTCGGCGCGGACCAGGCCGTGCTCGTGGAGTTGGTCACCGCGATCAGCGCCTGGCGAATGGTCGCGTCGATCCTGGAGAGTCTGGAAATTCCCCTCGAGGATGACGTGGTGAGCTGGCCACCGGACGGTCGGGCGCCGTCGTGACGAGTGGTCGATCTATTGACTGATGCGTCAATCATTGCAGGACAGGGTATTTGGATATCGAATTCACTGATAACTTGGCCGCCGACCCCGCCCGATTGACACGCTAATCGCCAGCTCATAGCGTTTCGGCAATGCGAACACGGGTTGCCGACATGCTCGGTGTGGAATTCCCGATCTGCGCCTTCAGCCACTGCCGGGATGTGGTGGCTGCGGTGTCCAATGCGGGCGGGTTCGGCGTTCTCGGTGCCGTCGCGCACAGCCCGGAGCGGCTCGAGAGCGAGTTGAGCTGGATCGAGGAGCACACCGGGGGCAAGCCGTACGGCGTCGACTTGCTGCTGCCGCCCAAATATGTCGGCGCAGACCGGGGCGGCATCGATTCCCGGCAGGTCGGGGAGTTATTGCCGGAGGAGCACCGCCAGTTCGTCGACGATCTGCTGTCCCGTTACGGCATCCCGGCGTCGACTGCAGAGCAGAGGCAACCGTCCGGTGGCCTCAACATCTCGCCCAAGGGTTACGAGCCGTTGCTCGACGTCGTGTTCGATCACCGCGTAAGGCTGATTGCGAGCGCACTCGGCTCGCCGCCGGCGGAACTGGTCACCCGGGCGCACGACAACGACGTGCTGGTGGCGGCGCTGGCCGGGACCACAGCGCATGCTCGACAGCACGCGGCGGCCGGCGTCGACCTGATCGTCGCCCAGGGCACCGAGGCCGGTGGACACACCGGCCAGGTGGCGACGATGGTGTTGGTTCCCGAGGTGGTGGACGCAGTTGCCCCAGTGCCGGTGCTGGCGGCGGGCGGCATTGCCCGCGGCCGCCAGATCGCCGCATCGCTGGCGTTGGGGGCCGAGGGGGTGTGGTGCGGTTCGGTGTGGCTGACCACCGAGGAAGCCGAGACGCCGCCCGTGGTGAAAAACAAGTTTCTGGCTGCAACCTCCTCGGACACCGTCCGGTCGCGTTCGTTGACCGGCAAGCCTGCGCGCATGCTGCGCACCGCATGGACCGACGAGTGGGAACGGGCCGACACCCCCGATCCACTGGGAATGCCGTTGCAGACCGCGCTGATCGGTGACCCGCAGCGGCGCATCAATCGGGCCGCCGCCCAGCCAGATTCCAGCGCACGTCAGCTCGCCACCTATTTCGTCGGCCAGGTCGTGGGTTCGATGAACAAGGTTCAGCCGACTTCCGCGGTGGTGCTGGAAATGGTCTCGGAGTTTATCGACACCATCGGGCGCCTCAATGAGCTCGTCGACCGGTGACGCGGACCGGCGGGGGAGCGCTGGTCCTGCGGTAACCGATGGGCGTCGCGGCCAGATCTTGGCGGCGGCCAAGAAAGTGTTCGCGCGCAACGGTTTTGAAGGCACCTCGATCGCCGACGTCGCCAACGAGGCCGCCCTCTCCTTTGATGCCGTATACCAATATTTCGACTCCAAGGAAGGTCTTTTTCGGGCGCTGATCGCCGCCGAGGAAAACGCCCTGCGCATCCGTGTCGCGGTCGCGCTGGCCGGTAGCGGGGCAGGCTTCGGATACGCGGAAGCCCCATTTCGCGCCACCCTGCAGGCGACATTCGAGTTCTTCGACGATGACCGGGCCGCCACCAAGCTGCTGTTTCGCGACGCCTACCGGCAGGACAATGCATTCAACAAGCGACTGGCCGGCATCTACGAGCGATTCATCGGCGACATCGAGACCCTCATTGTCGACGCCCAGCAACGAGGCGACGTAGTGACTACGCCTTCGCGACTGGTGGCCTACACGTTGACTGTGCTGATCGGCGAGATCGCGCACCGGCGCCTGACCACCGACGATGGCCTCACCGCCGCCGAGGCCGCCGACTTTGTCGTCTCGTTCGTCATGAAGGGATTGCGCCCGGACGCCACCGTCAGTGCGGTCACGGAACCATAACGGCTGGTCAGCGGGATCGGCGTGGCGAATTGACCCGGGCGGATTGTTCGGGCATAGTCGTCGGGGTAAGCACCTCGTTAGGTGAGGCGTCTGCACGGATACAGGCCACTGACCCCGAACGTCGAGAGACGCCCAGGGTCAGGACAGCTCCTCCCGGCTTAAGGGTTGAGCCCAAGTGGCTTCCGGTCTACATATTTTGCGTAGGCCCGGATACGGCGTGTAGTGCCGAAACTCTGACGAGTGGGGTGCCGGTTTCCCGAGTCTTTTCGGGTTCTGTCTTCCTGCTTGCGTGTGAAATGTGCGGTATTCCGCACGTGCTGCGACTGCGAGGAGGTGAGGGACGCGTGAGTTCCAGTTCTAGTCCGGATCGATATCCGGGCACCGTTTCGTCCCGATCCGGCCTGCGGCGCACTGCTTTCAACTGAGTCTTCTACGACTCACCTGGCATTCCGCCTCATCTTATGAGCAATCTGTAAAAGATCTGCTCGACGCCGTTTCGGACGGACACCCGGATCCCGTTGTGCCCGTTCAACTTTCTGCGTAGGAGGCGATCATGACCGCTGTTCTGTACGACGAAGTAGTAGTACCGGCGACGTCCGCGCCCCGGCTCAGGGTTGTTCCTGACCCGGCCCCGACGGCTCTGCCGACGCCGAAGGCCTCCAAGCGGTCCGACGTTGCGCGGACCGGCGGTGACCCGCTGGTCGACGGGGCGGCCCGGCTGCTGTCTGTTCCGCTGCGTCAGCTCTACGCCGCGCTGTGGCGCGCTGGCGTGATCGAGGTCAGTGCCTGAATACCGCTTGACGTTCCCGGTACCCGAGGCTTTCGCGCTTCGGTGCCGGGAGTTCGGCGTTATTGCTGAGTTGCAATAAAACTCGTCAACCCGTTCTGATAGGCGGGCAGACTGTGCCGCCACGCGATCTGCACCTGGCCGCCGCTGTCGACCGAGATTTGCGCGCCCACATGCACGTACGGAGTCGGCGGTAGGTAGGGCACAACGTCGAGGAAATTCACGACGCGGTAGCAGCTTTCGATGAGGGCGTTGAAGTTCGCGGCGAAATCGCTCATTCCGACGCGGGGGCCGGCAAACGTGATCAGTCGAGGCTCGATCGTGTTGGGCGGCATGCTGCGGGCGATGTCGGGCGCCGCGAGAACGGCGAGCGCTGCCCCGAGACTGTGCCCGGTGATCAAGATCTGATCGCAGCCGGCAGCGGCCGTGGCCAGGTTTGCGGCGATATTGGCGCGAACAAGCTCGTAGACGTCCTGGAAGCCGGCATGCACCTGTCCGAATCCGCTGATCTGCTCGTAGTCGTCGGGCACGGCATCGATATCGGCGACCCACTCCGCGACATCGGACGTGCCGCGGAACGATAGAAATGCGGTGCGGCTGGCCGCATTACGTCCCATCAGTCCGAAGATGTCGGTGTCTTTTGTCATCGCAACCACCGCGGGATGCGGATTGGACATCGCGGTGAGCACCACGGCATCGGCTTGGATCAGGCTGGTTTGGGTATAGCCGGCCGGCAGGCTGGCGGCGTTGCCGTCCATTACCGCATATGCGGCCTGCGCCAATGGCAGCACTACGTCACGAGCAAAGGCGGGATCGAAGGCCACAGCCGGAGTGTAGCCACGGGTGGCCTGTCTTGAGGGTTGTTGAGCCAGATGTATGGTGAACCCTGCTGTAGCAGAGTCGAACTCAGGAGACGCCGTTTCGATGCCGGAATTGCACGCGTTTGACCGCGCGATTGAACTCGACGTGATGAGCGCAGACATCGTCCGGGGGCGGACACATCCGGAGTGGGCGAACATGGTGGGCCCGTTCGGCGGGGTCACCGCCGCGGTCTTGCTGCGCGCCATTGAATCGCATCCCGACCGCCTCGGTGAGCCGGTCGCTCTGACAGTCAATTTCGCCGCGCCGATCGCTGATGGCGAGTTCGAGATCTCCCGTCGTGCCGCGCGTACCAACCGCACCAATCAGCATTGGATCCTTGAGCTAAGTCAGGACGCTGTAGTGGTGACCACTGCGACCGCGATATTCGGCATCCGCCGCGACACCTGGTCGAACACCGAAGCAATGCCGCCGATCGCGCCGCCGCCGGAGCAGCTCTCACGCAGCAGTCGCGAAAATCTGCCGGTGTGGATTGGCATGTACGACATGCGTTTTGCCGAGGGCTCGTTCTCCGGCGGCGCCGTAGAGACCGGGTCGTCGTCGACGACCACGCTGTGGGTGCGCGACGCCGCCCAGCGTCAGATCGACTTTCCGGCCCTGACCGCGATGTCCGACATCTTCTTTCCGCGGGTGTTTCTGCGCCGAGGGGTTGTCCCGGCCGGCACCATCTCGATGACCACGTACTTCCACGCCGACGGCCAGCAGCTCGGCGCACTCGGCGGCGACTACATTCTGGCAACGGCACGCGCGGATCGTTTCGACCGCGGATTCTTCGACCAGAACGCGCAGCTGTGGAGTCGCGACGGTGACCTTCTAGCCACGACCTATCAAATCGTTTATTTCAAGGGCTAGGCGTTCAGCGGGGCTTTATCGCCCAGGTTTGCCCCGGGCCGTAGAATCGAACAGCGGCATCGATCCGGCCATCACCGGGGAGCCTTCGGAAGAACAGCCGGTAATTGCATTTTTGCCGGCTCAGTAGAACCGGACGGGTTGGCCCGACACAGCCGAACGACGAGCGGCCACACTCAGGTGTGGCAAGCGGGGTGGTACCGCGGCGCGAGTGCACACAGCACTTCGTCGTCCCCGTGCCTGACACCGGCACATGGAGACGACGCGCAGTGACCGAGAACACCTATCCCAAGCCGGCCGGCGGCGCACCTGACTTGCCGGCGCTGGAACTCGAGGTCCTCGACTACTGGGCGACTGATGACACCTTCCAAGCCAGCATCGCCCATCGTGCGGACGGCCCCGAATACGTGTTCTACGACGGGCCGCCGTTCGCGAACGGACTCCCGCACTACGGGCACCTACTCACCGGATACGTCAAGGACATCGTCCCGCGCTACCGCACCATGCGCGGCTTCAAGGTCGAGCGTCGCTTCGGCTGGGACACCCATGGACTGCCGGCCGAACTCGAGGTCGAGCGACAGCTGGGTATCACCGACAAATCCCAGATCGACGCCATGGGTATCGCCGCATTCAACGACGCCTGCCGTGAATCGGTGCTGCGGTACACCGACGAATGGCGCGCCTACGTCACCCGTCAGGCCCGCTGGGTCGACTTCGACAACGACTACAAGACGCTCGATCTGCCCTACATGGAATCGGTGATCTGGGCGTTCAAGCAACTGTGGGACAAGGGATTGGCCTACGAGGGATATCGGGTGCTGCCGTACTGCTGGCGCGACGAAACTCCGCTGTCCAATCACGAACTGCGGATGGACGACGACGTCTACCAGAGTCGGCAGGATCCGGCCCTCACGGTCGGATTCGCGGTGACTGAAGGAGATCTCGCGGGCGCGCATCTGCTGGTGTGGACCACGACGCCATGGACCTTGCCGTCGAATCAGGCGGTAGCCGTCAACCCCGACGTGACCTACGTGCAGGTACAGGCCGGTGAACACCGCGTCATCCTTGCCGAGGCCCGACTGGCCTCTTACGAACGAGAGTTCGGTGAGGAACCAGAACTGCTGGGCAGCTACCGCGGCAGCGAATTGGTTGGCACGCGATATAGCCCGCCGTTCCCGTATTTCATGGACTCGCCCAACGCCTTTCAAGTTCTGCAGGCCGATTTCGTCACGACCGACGACGGCACCGGGATCGTCCACCTGGCACCGGCATACGGCGAGGATGACAAGGCGACCGCGGACCGTGTCGGCATTGTGCCGGTGACTCCCGTCGACACCAAAGGCCGCTTCGACGCTACCGTCCCCGACTACCAGGGCCAGCATGTCTTCGCGGCCAACTCCCAGATCATCCGGGACCTGAAGAACCACAGCGGACCAGCCGCCGCCAACGGTGCGGTGCTGATCCGTCAGGAGACCTACGACCATCCCTACCCGCACTGCTGGCGGTGCCGCAATCCGCTGATCTACAAGGCGGTTTCGTCCTGGTTCATCAAAGTCACCGACTTCCGCGACCGGATGGTCGAACTCAACCAGCAGATCACCTGGTATCCCGAGCACGTCAAGGACGGGCAGTTCGGCAAGTGGCTGCAGGGTGCGCGCGACTGGTCGATCTCGCGAAATCGCTATTGGGGCACCCCGATTCCGGTGTGGATTTCCGACGATCCGGCCTACCCGCGGATCGATGTCTACGGCAGCCTCGACGAACTGGAGCGTGACTTCGGTACTCGGCCGGACAATCTGCACCGGCCCTACATCGATGAGCTCACCCGGCCCAACCCCGACGATCCGTCCGGCCGGTCGACCATGCGGCGTATCGCCGACGTTTTCGATGTGTGGTTCGACTCCGGCTCGATGCCGTATGCCCAGGTGCACTACCCGTTCGAGAACCGCGAATGGTTCGACACGCATTACCCCGGTGACTTCATCGTTGAATATATCGGGCAGACCCGCGGCTGGTTCTATACCCTGCACGTGCTGGCTACGGCGTTGTTCGACCGGCCGGCATTCAAAACCTGTGTGGCACATGGGATCGTGTTGGGCAGCGACGGACTGAAGATGAGCAAGTCGCTGCGCAATTATCCCGACGTGAGCGAGGTCTTCGACCGCGACGGCTCCGACGCGATGCGTTGGTTCCTGATGGCTTCGCCGATCCTGCGCGGCGGCAACCTGATCGTGACCGAGCAGGGCATCCGCGATGGGGTCCGCCAGGTACTGCTGCCGTTCTGGAACGCCTACACCTTCTTGGCGCTGTACGCGCCCAAAATCGGTACCTGGCGCGCGGATTCGCGCCATGTGCTGGACCGCTACATCCTGGCCAAGCTGGCGGTGTTGCGTGACGACCTGACCGCGTCGATGGACGGTTGCGACATCTCGGGTGCCTGCGAGCAATTGCGCCAGTTCACCGAGGCTTTGACGAACTGGTATGTGCGGCGTTCGCGTTCGCGGTTCTGGGAAGAGGACTCCGACGCTATCGACACCTTGCACACGGTGCTCGAGGTGACAGCCCGGCTGGCAGCGCCACTGCTGCCGATGACCACCGAGATCATCTGGCGCGGCATCACCGGCGAGCGCTCGGTGCACCTGTCCGATTGGCCGGCGGCCGATCAGCTGCCCGCGGACCCCGCGCTTGTCGACGCGATGGACCAGGTGCGCGAGGTCTGCTCGGTGGCGTCCTCGCTGCGGAAGGCCAAGAAGCTGCGGGTGCGGCTGCCATTACCGAAATTGACCGTGGCGGTTGAGAACCCGGAGCGGCTGGCGCCGTTCACCGACCTGATCGCCGATGAGCTGAACGTCAAGACGGTCGAGCTGACCGACGACATCGACAGCTACGGCCGCTTCGAGCTCACGGTCAACGCCCGGGTCGCCGGGCCGCGACTGGGCAAGGATGTCCAGGCCGCGATCAAAGCCGTGAAGACCGGAGAGGGCGTCGTCAACGCCGACGGCACGCTGACTGCCGGCCCGGCGGTGCTGCAGCCCGGGGAATACAGCTCGCGGCTGGTCGCGGCGGACCCGGAGTACACCGCGCCGCTGCCGGGTGGCGCTGGACTGGTGGTGCTGGACGCCACGCTGACCCCAGAGCTCGAGGCAGAGGGCTGGGCCAAGGACCGCATCCGCGAACTACAAGAGCTGCGCAAGTCGGCCGGCCTCGATGTGTCCGACCGGAT
>CBAAAS010000044.1:0-10598 GCA_964658855.1 uncultured Mycobacterium sp. | reverse complement strand
GGTTCTGCTGGTTGTTGGGCGGGTGGTGATGGCCCGGTTGATGTTGGTTGTTCGGGAACTGGTTCGGATCCGGCTGCTGCTGGTTATCGGGTAGCGGCGGGTTCGGATCCGTCTGCGGCTGCGGTGCGACGACAGGTGCCGGCGCCAATGCGGGTGCCGGCATGACATTCGGTGCGGACCCGGAGCTGTCGTCCGGCGCCGATATCGGTGCGTCGGGTGCGGGCGCCGGGGGCTGCTCCTGGGCGGGTGGCGGCGCCTGGGGAGCGGGTGGTACGTCGTTGCCCTGCTGTGGAGCGGGCTGCACCGAGGGGTGTGCCGGCGCTGGATGGTCGGATGAGGTCAGCGTGTACGCCAGCCCGCCTCCAGCGGTGAGGACCGCAACTGCCGCGGCGGCCAGCAGATAGGTTGGCGCCGAACGGAACCAGGCTTTGGGTGAGGGCTCACCGGAGTCCGACTGCGGAGCCGAGTACGCATCGGGAGCAGGGGCCCAATTCGGCTGCTGTGCCTCTGGGTAGTAGTCGCTCGAATCGCGGTAGTACCCGGGTTCGCCGGCGTCCTGGGACCAGGCCTGCGGGCTGACCGGAGCCGGGTCGTTCGAGCCGCGAATTTTCGATGTCGGCGGGGTCTGTTGATACGCGCGCTGCGTGCGGGCATCGTCGCCTCCAGCCCAGCCGTCGGACGGTCGGCCAATGCGGTTCGTGGGGCGATCGGTCATGAGGATTCCTTCGATAGCCAAGTGCTCTCGTTGTGATTGTCGACGCTACGGCGCAGAAGCCGTGACCGAATCAGGGATTTCCCTATGTTTTGGGCGCGCGGGAGCTTCCCGCGAGTGCGGCGGTGAGCCGCAACGCGGGCGTAGCCACGGTGGTGTCCGGTCCGGACGCTATCAACATCGCGGTCGCCGAGAAATAAGGGATTTCCCCACATTTCCGGTGCGGTCATGAACGTCGAGCGATCCGAGGTATAGGGCAATCCCTGATTCGCCCCGCTCGGGTTCTCAGTAGCGTCATCACGGTTCGACGCCCCGTGAGATTGTCACCGAGGAAGGACGCGTCATGAGTCGACACTCCGTTGAGGGGCCTTATGGCGTACCCGTGCTCGGCGGTTCTATCCGGCGTGCAGTCGTCGCAGTTGCGCTGTGTTGTACCGCGGCCAGCTGTCAATCCCAGAGCACCCCCGGCAGTGCACCCGGCGGTTCGTCCGGCCCCGACGCAACCCAGGCTGCGAAACCCATGAATGCGTGTTCGATGGTCTCGCCGCAGGACATCTCGTCTTTACTCGGCGCCTCGGTGCCGGGCACGTCGACAACTCACAACAGTCGAAAGGCCGGTTGCACCTGGGAGAATTCGACGACCGAGGAATCGGTCACGGTCGAGATCGGCACTCCCGACTCGGCGCCGCTAAACACGCTGAAGGCAGCCTTGCCCGGCTTCCCCGATAGACCTGCACCCGAAGGCATGCGATACATCGACTTCGGCGCAGTGAGATTCGCCGGCGGCAATCGGGAGAACACAGTTCAGGTCGCGGTGATCAGACTGACGGGGGACCAGCGCGATGCAGCGGCGATCGACCTGGCGCGAAAGATTGTCCCGCAGCTGTCGTAAGAGGAATCGCGCGACGGCCCGACGCCCATCGGGCGTCAGAATGGCGTGACGCGTTCGGCGTCAATCGTCATTCCGTGTCCGCCGTGGTCGCTGACGAATCGGGTGACGGCGGGTTGGGCGAATATCGTCCAGCCCAGCGCGCTGTAGGTGTGATAGCCGAGCGAGACACGACCTTGCAATTCTCCGAGATCAGCGTCGACCCAGTGGAATTCGCCACCCGTGCTGACGCTGACCGTGTGGCGAAGCTGCCCGGTCGAGTCGTGCCACGCACCCGAAAACCTTTGGCAGGCAACCAGTTCAGCGTTAATCGAGCAGCCTGCTGACGTCGCCGGCATCTCGATCCGCACATATCCGCGATCGTTGGGCCGCAGGGGGATCACGGATGGGTCGGGCGCCGCCGCCGTCGACGTCTGGCCGTGACTCATCGGTACAGAGTCGCGGGAACATCCCGCCGTCGCGGTCGCGAGCACCGAAGTCGTCACCCATACCATGACCAGCATTCGAATTCGCATGGCAAGTGGGGTAACGACTACCGGGCGCGCCCGGTGACCGGCGGAAGGTCGGCCAGCGTGACGATTCCCGGCTTGGCCGCGACGACGGCGGGCACCGCGTTGGTCACCGGCATCGCGGTGTAGATCATGCCCAAGCCCATGAATCCGGGCTCGGTCCAACCCTTCGGCGGCAGGCAGTGCACCACCGTGCGCATGTTGGGCACGCCGAACACCTGGATGACGTGACCGTGCTCGAGCGGCTTCGGCGGCGTGACCTGGTCGCCCATCGTCCAGTTGAATCCGACGCTGACTACATTTCGATCGCCCACCCAGCCGCGGTGGTAGCCGAGGACGCTGCCGACGGTGCCGGCCGGAATTTTCATGAAGCCCAAGTCGGAGTCGCCGGTGGCCGCGGTGAACGTGACGTCGAAGGTCAGCTTGTCCAGCTTCGCCCCGATCGCGTCGGCCATCATCGCGGCCGACTCGGCGAACACTTCGCTCTCGCGCCGCACATTCTCGGCCAGCCCGGGTGTCTCGGGGTCTTGCGAAAATCCCATGGCAGTCTGCGTCTCCGCCGACTCATAGGTCGAGCAATCCACCGATTCGGTAATGCGGATCTCGTCGACGCGTTCGCACGACCCGCTGAGCGCCATCGCGACCAGGTTTGTCATCCCCGGGTGGGCACCGCTGCCGAAGATGGTCGAGGCGCCGCGGTCGCAGGCATCGAGGATCCGCTGCCGGTCCTGTGGCGTCTGCTTGCCGCCGGTGATCCAGGCTGCGCTGGTGCACACGTTGACGCCCGATTCGAGTAGCCGGACCAACTCGTCGACGCTGGGCCAGAGCGGGTTGTAGCAACACGCATCAGGCTTGAGTGCCAGTAGCGCGTCGACGTCGTTGGTGGCCGTGACGCCGGTCGGCTCGGGCCAGCCGGACAGTTCCGCGGCATCCACCCCGATCTTGTCCTGGCCGTGTGCGTAGACGCCGACCAATTCCATGTCCGGCCTGCCGATGATGGCGTGCAGCGATCGTCGCCCGATATTGCCGGTGGTCCACTGGATCACGCGAAACGGATGACCTGTTGTTGTCGCGCTCATCTGGGGCTCCTTTGCCGGTGTGATTGAACTCATTATGTTCAACCCGCCGGCGCGGACCGGAGCCGGGCAGCTCTTACGCAGAGTTAATTTTGCCGGGGCTGACAATTTCCCGGTCGGCTAACGTCGACGGCCAGCGACCGAACCCGTGGCGCGTGATGGCAGGGTGAGGCCCGCAGGTCGCGAGCAACGAGTATTCGACACCTGTCAATACCGCTCGGACGTGGTTTTATGCGTTGAACAAGCGTTGAATTTAGCCCAAATCGCTTCTGCTGCAACCGATGGACGCTCAGCTTTGGTGCCGCCGCCAACGGTGAGCGATTGTTCACTGAATTTCGCTCAGCACATTGACAAGCTACCGCGGCTGACCTTACTCTGAAGTAACCTACGCCCGCGTAAGTTGTTTTGAGCCGCCGAGAGGGGTCTGATCCCATGGGCACACAGCAAACTTGTGGTGAAAGACGTCCGAGAAGATAGCTCGGGGCGTGCCAACGATGTCGCAATTACACGAGAGCAGCGCACGGGTCATCGGCGAGGCCGAGATGACTCCCGCTTCACTGCCCGGCTACGGCCACTTGGATCCTTTGTCAGCGTGTGCGGTCGAGGAGTGGGTGCGGCGGGGGACCCTGCTACCGGTCGAGCACATTCCGGTGGCCGCGATTCGCAACTCGTACACCCCTCGGAAGAACAAAGCCAACGAGAGCCACGTCCAGGTTTTGGCGCAATCACCGTTGCCTTTGCCGCCGATTGTGATTCACCGAGCCTCGATGCGGGTCATCGACGGTGTGCATCGACTCCGCGCAACCGAATTACGCGGCCACAGCACGATTGCCGCGCGACTTTTCGAGGGAAATGACGCGGAGGCTTTTGCGCTCGCCGTGCATTTGAATGTCACGCACGGTCTACCGCTGACGCTTTCTGAACGAAAGGCCGCTGCCCAAAGAGTCCTCAAATCTTATCCCCATTGGTCAGATCGGTCGATTGGGTTGATCGCAGGAGTATCGAACAAAACGGTCGGAAAATTGCGCGGGTGTGCAACCGAGGAAATTGCCCAGTTGAACCCCCGCCTCGGGCGCGACGGGAAGGTGCGGCCAGTCAGCCCGGCCATCGGCCGGCGCCGCGCCGCTGAATTTCTGTCGCTGAACCCCCGTGCATCGTTGCGTGAGATCGCGCGGAAAGCCGGCGTCTCGGTCACGACCGCGCGCGATGTGCGCCAGCGCGTCGCCAAGGGTGAGAGCCCGCTGCCCGACAATCTGGCCAAGAAAGCGGTCGAATCCGCGTTGGCGGCGCTCACCGATGCGCGCGAGGTACCACCCACAGGCACGCGGGTGGTACCGGAGGGGCGTGGTCGTGATCTGCTCCAGCGACTGAGGAACGATCCGTCGGTCCGGTCGTCCGAGCGAGGACGAGCGCTGCTGCGCCTGCTGTCCACGGTGGTGGTGGCGATCAGTGCTTGCAACGAGTTCGCCGAGGCGGTTCCGACTCACTGTTCGGGCACCTTCGCCGAGATCGCGCGAAAGAACGCTCGCGCCTGGCAGGAGATCGCGGACAAGTTCGAAGTCAACGAGGGCTGAAATATGCTCAGGCTGAGCGACTTTCGCGCTTGAATGCAGCTCAGAGTCCGTACAGGCCGGCGGCGATGAACGCACAGCCGATGACGGCCAGCGCGATCGCGACATCCCGGCGCCGCCGCGATCGGATCCACTCGTGCAGCGCAGCCACCGCCTTCGCGGTCGGCTTGGGCGCCAAGAGATAGGCCAGCAGCGGAATCTCGACGAGCGCGAAGGCCACCACGTTGAACGCGATCAGCACGGCCACCTGGGTCAGTGCTGCAGCCCCGGAGGCCAGGATGACGGCCAGCGCGGCCAGATAGTCGACCGACGGCAGGGCGATGCTGAGGCCGGCGATTCCGGCGACCGAGAGCGAATCGCCCTTCAGTAGCTCGGTGGCCGGCCTCGCCAATTTCGCGGGTCGTGGACCGAGCTTTCCGAAGAGGTCGATAGCGATGGCGGCGGCGATGACCAACACCAGCAGCCCAACCAGGAGTTGAACCCGGGGGACGGTGACGAAGGAAGTCTTCAGCAGCATGCGTCGGAACACGAAGATGACGAACAGGCCCACCGTCGTTCCCATGGCGAAACCACCGCATAAGAACGCGAATAGCTGGCGCGCGGGTCTCGGCCTATTCAGCATGAGCACTGTCATACCGATTCGAAACGGCTCGATACTGACGGCAAGCGCCATTATCAGGACAGTTGCCAGCATGAGTGGATTCTGGTGCTGCGACCCTCGCCGGGGCTAGGCGTCCAGACGCGCGAATTGATCCTGGCGGTACTGCTCGACGCACGCCGCGCGGCGGATCTTGCCGCTCGTGGTGATCGGAATCGAGCCGGCCGGGACCATGACGACGTCCCCGACGTTCAACCCGTGCGCATTGGAGATCGCCGACGTGACGTGGCTTCTGACGTCGCTGAGCCGGTGCCGCAGATCCTCGTTGGCCTCGCCGCGCTTCTTCTTCACCTCGATGACGGTGACCAGTTGTTCGGTGCTGTCCACCGGAACCGATATCGCCGCGACCCGCCCCTGGGCGATCTGTTGGACCGTCGCCTCGATGTCCTCCGGGTAGTGGTTGCGCCCGCGGATGATCAGCAGATCCTTAATACGGCCGACGATGAACAGCTTGCCCTCATAGATGAAGCCCTGGTCGCCGGTGCGCAACCACGGGCCATCCGGGGTGCCGGGCGACGGGTCCGTGAGGGTGGCGCCGAAGCAGGCCTGATCTTCCGGCGGTTTGTGCCAGTAGCCTTCGGCGACGTTCTCGCCGTGTACCCAGATCTCGCCGACCAGGTCCGGCGGGCACTCACGATTCGTCTCGCTGTCGACGATCCGCAGCAAGGGCGATCGCGGGACCTGGTAGCTGACCAGTTCGGACCCGCCTCCGGGCGCGCACCGTTCGACACGGCCGACGCCGAGCTCGCCGACATCGAAGTGCACCGCGGGCTCGGACTCGCTCCAGGTGCCCGTCGTCACGAAGACGGTTGCCTCGGCCAAGCCGTAGGACGGACGCATCATGTGGTCTTTGAAGTTGAAGTGCGAGAACCGATCGACGAAGCGGTGCAGGGTTGTCGGCTCCACCCGCTCAGCGCCGCTGATGATGCCCAGCACACCGCCGAGGTCCAGCCCGGCGAGGTCGGCATCGGTCGTTTTGCGGGCGGCCAAGTCGAAAGCGAAGTTAGGCGCTGACGACCAGGCGTGGGGATTTTCGGCCAGCGCTCGCACCCACCGCGCCGGCCGTTCCAGAAATGCGACCGGGCTGCTCAGCTGCGCGTGATAGCCGCCCAGGATCGGTGCGCAGACGCCCAGCACCAAACCCATGTCGTGGTAGAAGGGCAACCACGACACCAGCGTGGAACTCGGCGGGATCTTGGAGTTCACGAAAAAGCTGGCCATGAGCTGCTCGAAATTCACCGTGACATTGCGGTGCGACATCATCACGCCGGTGGGCACCCGAGTCGAGCCGGAGCTGTATTGCAGATAGGCGATGTTCGGCGCGTCGATTTGCGGAAGGCTCGGGCCGCCTTGGGCATTCAAGTCCAACGTGTCGATCGCAACGATCTTCGGCGCGGTGTCCATGCGGGATTGATCGACGTAATCGCCGACGTCTTCTGCCGTGGACGACGCCGTAAGAACCACCGAGGGGGAGGTATCGGCGAAGACCGCGCCGACGCGGTCGTGGCTCGAGCCGCGGTGGGGCAGCGGAAGCGGGACCGCGATGAACCCCGCCTGCATGGCTCCCAGGAAGGCCCGGATGTAGTCGAGGCCCTGCGGGGCCAGGATGACTGCGCGATCTCCGACCGACCCGTGCGCGCGGAGTTCCCGCGCCACATTCATCGTCTGCTGCGACAGTTGCGCCCAGGTCAGACTTTCGGGAACGCCCGCATAGTCCTTTTCGTAGTCGGTGAAGGTGAAAGCGACGTCGTTGGGTCGCATGCTGGCTCGCCCGTGGAGCATAGAGAGGATCGTCGATTGAGACATATTTCGTCCGTACTGGTAGTCGATTTAAAGGCTCGAACTCAACGGTCAGCTTCCCGATTCGCTTGCGCCGTGCGACAGCACCGACAAGGCACCGCTAATCGCCTGTGACAACGGATCGGCACCGCCGCCGAACGTGGCTTGATTTGTCGGAGCGGTGACCACTGCCGGGTCGAAACCGTGCACCGGATCCACCTGAACCGGCGCCGTCGCCGGATCGTCGTTCCTAATGTAACCCGCATTCACCCGCGGAATCAGGATGGCGTCGAGCTTGTTGAGCGTGTCTTCCGGGATCCCGATGTATTTCAACGGCAAGACCAGCGGAAGGTGCTGCTGCGGGACCATGATCGTGGTGTCTTTGGCGCCTCGGGAGTTGATGGTCGTCCGGATGTTTCCCGCCGGCACCATGCTCGCGTTGGTGAATGCCACCGCCGTGTGACCAGTGGCCAGGCCCAGCAGGGTATTGGCGAAAGCGAACATGTTGTCGGGGCGGTCCGGAAAGTCCGCGATCGAGTCGTAGGCCGCTACGAACCGGTTGGTGTCGTATTGGCTCACGTACTCCGGAGGCATGGTGTAGTCGAGTGCCGGAACGACGCTGCCCACCGGGAAAGTCGCCCGGAGGAAGCTCTGCCCGAAGGCGTGCTTGCCGATGGGGTCGCCGAAGGTGGCGAAGTTCAGCGCGTTCGGCGGCGGAGCGTCCGGTGCCGAAGCCAGCCGTGATTGCTCACCGTCGACCACGAATCCGCCCTCGGACAGGCCGATTGCCGTACCGGGCCGACCGGTGGTGCGGATTGCTCCGTCGAGGTTGTCGACACCGACGTCGACCGATTGGCCGACGCTGTCGCCGTCCAGGCCTACGCCCGGGAACTGCTTGTCGAAGTTGTTGATCTCGCCACGGAGGCCCGGAAACAGTCGCGCGAGCACGTGGCCCTGGACCTGGCCGGCCGGGTAGCGGACGATCTGCCGCTGTTGGCCGGGGAACCACTCCGCGCCCTCCATGCGGATGTAGTTGTCGTACGGGACACCCAGCACGTGCGCGCCGCCGAGGGCGTAGGCGGTCTGGTCGCCGGGCGCTCCAGGTGACGGCGGTCCGCTGATTTCCGGGCCGTCGGCCGCAGCAGTTCCGACGCCGAAACATCCTGTGGCGCCTACTGTTAACAGCGCCGATACTCCTGCGAGAAGTTTCTTCATCCCTACCCCTGACCACGTGGGTTCGTGTCGTAGTTTCACATATATGACGGGTGCGCGCTAACTCGTTTGTGCCTGGCGAAGGCCGGTTGCCGGCCTCCGTTGGCTCGGCCGCGACGGCCACCAGTTGGCCTGACCCATCAACGCCGCGATGGCGGGAACCGTGATCGTGCGGACCAAGAATGTGTCGAGCAGAATGCCGACACCGATCACGACACCGCCCTGGACCACCGTGCCGATGCTGGAGAACAGCAGGCCGGCCATCGAGGCGGCGAAGATCAGGCCCGCCGCGGTGATCACGCCGCCGGTCGAACTCAGCGTTCGGATGATGCCGTAGCGCGCGCTGTGGGGGGACTCATCGCGCATTCGCGAGACAAGCAACATGTTGTAGTCGGCTCCCACCGCGACCAGCACCACGAATGCCAATGGGGGCACGCTCCAGTGCAGTTGCTGGCCAAGGATGAATTGGAAGAACACCGCGCCGATGCCCACCGCGGACAAATACGAAACAACGACGGACGCGACCAGATACAGCGGCGCGACAATCGCGCGCAGCAGCACGATCAGCGTCAGCAGCACGACCAGCAGGGTCGTCGCGATGATGAACCGGATGTCGTGCTGGTAGTAGTCGCGGGTGTCCTTGAGTCCGACGGTGTAGCCGGCCATCGAGATTTTGGCGTCCGACAGCGCGGTGTTCGGTTGCGCGCCCTTCGCGGTCGCCAGTATCGACGTCACCTGATCCATGGCCTCGGTGCTGAACGGATTGAGCTTGGTTTGCACCAAGTACCGCACCGAATGGCCGTCGGCGGAGATGAACACCTTGGCGGCGTCCTGGAACTCCTGCAGGTGAAGCAGTTGCGCCGGGATGTTGAATCCGCCCATCGACGGTTGTGCCGCATCTTTCTTGAGCGAAAGCAGGAACGTCGCCGACTCGCTGAGACCGGCACCCAACTGCTTGACCTGGTCGACGAGGAGGTTGACCGCGTCGGCGATCTGGCGGCTGCCACCGGCGAACTGGTTGGCGCCACCCTGCAGCTGATCCAGATTGCCCGCAAGGCCACCGGGCTGGTCCATTCCCAGCGACTGCAGCACGCCGGTCAGCTTCTTGATCGACGCCCGCATCTTCTCGCTCGACGCCTTGAGCTGCTTTTTGTCCGGGTAGTCCTGCATCTGGCGGGCCAGGTCGTTGATCGCGTCGAGCTCTCCTTGGTCGCGGCCGCCGAGGAGCTGTTCGAACGCCCCACGCGTGTCACTGCAGGACTCGTCGAGATCGCAGGTGGGGTTGCCCTCCAGCGCCTTCACCACCGGGAGGATCCACCCGAACAGGTTCTTGGCCCCGGTGTAGTTCCAGCCCATGTCGTTGCCGATCACGTTCACGTGGTCGATGAGCTGCGCCGCGAGGTCGACCTCGTGGACCAGCGTCTCGCCGCTGTACTGGTCTTTCGTCGAGCCAAAGGTGCTCTCCAGCTCCTGGACGCTGGACGCCAGCTCGGCGACCTGACCGCGGACCTCGTCGAGTTTGTCGGCCAGTGACACCGACCCTTCCGACAGCTGGTTGAGATCGTTGGTGTGGTCGTTGATCAGGGTGGATCCGCCGGCCAGGAAACTGCCGATGGCGCCCGCCTGGTAGGTGGCCCGGAACTGCTCCGGCACGTTTCCGGTGGGACGAGTGATGCCGCTGATTGCCGCGACGTTCGGCAGTTGGCTCACCCGGTCGGCCATCTGCTCCAGGTCCGCGAGGGCCTGTGGATTGCGCAGGTCGCGCGGCGATTGGATGAACAGGTACTCCGGAATCGACTGGTTCACCGGGAAGTGGTGATCTAGTGCGGTGTAGCCGAGCGAGCTCGGGGCGGAAGCGCTCAGGGCTTTGCGGTCGTCGTAGTTGTAGCGGACCAGTCCGGCGCAGCTGGCCAGCGCGGCGAGCACCAGCAGGCTGGCGACCAGGTGGAGCCGTGGCCGGCGCACGATGCGGATACCCGAGCGCCGCCAGAACCGCGCGGTCAGCTCACGTCGCGGCTTGACCCACCCGCGTCGACCGGCGAGCGCGATGATGGCCGGCAACAAGGTCATCGCGGCCAGGAATGCCACCCCGATACCGATCGCCGAAGCGATACCGACCGTCTGGAAGATGCCCATCCGGGCGAAGCTGATGACCAGGAAGGTGATGCCGACGGTGCTGGCAGACGCGGCGA
>CBAAAS010000043.1:0-10797 GCA_964658855.1 uncultured Mycobacterium sp. | reverse complement strand
CCGGGCACGCCAAGGGTGGCGCGGCGGTCTTCCAGATGATGGGCCTGTGCCAGATCCTGCGCGACGGGGTCATCCCGCCGAACCGCAGCCTGGACTGTGTCGACGACGAGCTCGCCGACTCGGCGCACTTCGTCTGGGTCCGCGAAACTCTGCGGCTCGGGGAGAAGTTCCCGCTGAAGGCCGGTCTGGTGACCAGCCTCGGATTCGGCCACGTGTCCGGGTTGGTCGCGCTGGTGCACCCCGAGGCCTTCCTGGCCACGCTGGACGACGAGCAGCGCACCGATTACCAGCGCAGGGCCGACGCCCGACTGTTGGCCGGACAGCGCCGTCTCGCGTCGGCGATCGCCGGCGGTCGCCCGATGTACGAGCGGCCCGCCGACCGTCGCTTCGACCACGAAGGGTCCGAGAAGCGGCAGGAGTCGGCGATGCTGCTCGACGTGAACGCGCGATTGGGCGACGACGACGTGTACCGCCTTTGACCACCCCCGGTGAACGTCCGATAGGTTTCTGCCAATGAGCATCGTCGGAGTGGGGATAGACCTTGTCTCCATTACTCAATTCGCCGAGCAGGTAGACCAGCCCGGAACGGTCTTCGCTGAAACCTTCACGCCAGGCGAGCGACGCGACGCCTCGGACAAGAGTTCGTCCGCGGCCCGCCACCTGGCGGCGCGCTGGGCGGCGAAGGAAGCCGTGATCAAGGCTTGGTCCGGTTCGCGGTTCTCGCAGCGACCGGTGTTGCGCGAGGACATTCATCGCGACATCGAGGTGATCACCGACATGTGGGGCCGGCCCAAGGTGCGGCTGACCGGTGATATCGCCACGCATCTCAAGGATGTGACGATCCACGTGTCGCTGACGCACGAAGCCGACACCGCGGCGGCAGTGGCCATCCTTGAACTGCCCTAGCACGTCTTTCGCGCCTGTCACATGAAGCCGGCATGTGCCGATGTGCCCGCCTCTGAGCGAAAACGCCCGGCTAGCCTCGACGCCATGAGCTATCTGATCCAGCGCGTCCGCGAGTTGCTGCCGTCGGTGCGCGTCGATCTGGAGAATCTGGTCCGCATCCAGTCGGTGTGGGCCGATCCGGCCCGTCGCGACCAGGTGCACCGCAGCGCCCAAGCCACCGCAGACCTGTTGTCGCAAGCCGGTTTCGGTGATGTGCAGATCGTCAGTGAGGGTGGTGCGCCAGCCGTGATCGCCCGGCACCCCGCACCGCCGGGGGCGCCGACCGTGCTGCTGTACGCCCATCACGACGTGCAGCCCGAAGGCGATGCTGCTCAGTGGGCGTCACCGCCGTTCGTGCCGACCGAACACGACGGCCGACTCTACGGGCGTGGGAGCGCCGACGACAAGGCCGGTATCGCAACGCATTTAGCGGCATTCCGGGCGCACGACGGTAATCCGCCGGTCGGCGTGACGGTGTTTGTCGAAGGCGAAGAGGAGTCGGGTTCGCCGTCCTTGGGTCGGCTACTGGCTGCTCATCGCGACGCACTCAAAGCCGATGTGATCGTCATAGCCGACTCGGACAACTGGAGCACCGAGGTCCCGGCCTTGACCGTGTCGCTGCGTGGTCTGGCGGATTGTGTGGTCGAAGTGGCCACCCTTGATCACGGCCTGCACTCCGGCCTGTGGGGCGGCGTGGTGCCCGACGCGCTGATGGTGCTGACGCGTCTGCTGGCCAGCCTGCACGACGAGAACGGACGCGTCGCAGTCGCGGGCTTGCACGAAAGCAACGCCGCCGCAGTCGATTACCCGGCCGACCGGGTGCGGGCCGAATCGGGTCTGCTGGACGGAGTCAGCGAGATTGGCTCTGGCTCGGTGCCGCAGCGCATGTGGGCCGAACCCGCGATCACCGTGATCGGTATCGACACCACTTCCATTGCGGCATCGTCGAACACGCTGATCCCGCGCGTGCGGGCCAAGGTGAGCATGCGGGTCGCGCCGGGCGGCGACGCGGCGGAGCACCTGAAAGCGCTGACCACACACCTCGAGCAGCACGCGCCATGGGGCGCGCAGGTGACGGTGACACCCGGCGACATCGGTCAGCCGTACGCGATCGACGCGACCGGCCCGGTCTACGACGCGGCCAGGGCCGCGTTCCGGCAAGCGTGGGGGACCGAACCGGTCGACATGGGCATGGGCGGCTCGATACCGTTCATCGCCGAGTTCGCCGCAGCGTTCCCGAAGGCCGCGATCCTGGTCACCGGCGTGGAAGACCCTGCGACGCAGGCGCACAGCGTAAACGAGAGCCTGCACTTGGGGGTCCTGGAGCGGGCCGCGACCGCCGAAGCGCTACTCCTGGCGAATCTCGTGCGTCTGAATCTGAATTAGCACCGGTCGTACCAGTTGTCGGAGAGCAGGCTCGGAGGGCAGTAGCCGGCAGGGGGTGGTATTTGTTCCCCGGGCCCAAACGTCCGGTAGCGAAAGTTGTGGCAGACGTTCATATCCCACGTGATGGGCGCGCCCGACTTGGGCAGGGGTTTCCCGGGACACCAGCAGAAATATGGGGATTCCGGGCAGGCGCCGGGGTCGGCCTGGGCCGTCCCTGCCGATAGATGGACGCCTCCCGTCGCGGCGGCGCCCATCACTCCGACGGCAACGGCAATGCCGAGCAGAACGCCGGCCTGCGATCGCGGGTGTCCCATGACGTGCTCCAATCCTGCCGTCCGATGCGGACTGCATAGGACTTTGCCTAGTGCAGCGTAAGCGTCTGACCAGGGGACGTTCATGGGGAAGTTGACCTATATTTCGGCGCTCAGGGCGGGGTTGGGTCGAGTTCGAATGGCAAGTCTCCGACATTTGCCGCCTGTCGTCCTGACATCCGCGGTCGGCGGCTGGGACCGGGATCGCCGAGTTTGCCGCGGCGTTCCCGAAGGCCGCGATCCTGGTCACCGGCGTGGAAGACCCTGCGACGCAGGCCCACAGCATCAACGAGAGCCTGCACTTGGGCGTGCTGGAGCGGGCTGCGACCGCCGAGGCGCTGCTATTGGCGAACCTGGCCGCCAAGGGTCGGTGACCTACCGGGCAGCGAGCCGCGGCCGCTCCGGATGCCCCGACTCACCTGGTCCTTGACCGCAGGCTTGCCGTGCGGGACATCGATTGGCGGCGTGCAATTGCAGCCAAGCGTGCCGAACGAGCTGGGGTCGGCGCTGGCCGGCGTGGCTATCGCCAGCCCGGTGCCGAGCATGATCGCGACAGTGAACACGACTTTGGTGATCAACAACGTCCTTCCTTGCGAGTCGATATTCGACCGGACTTGGTCTTAAGAGCCATGTGCTGGGCAGAAGGCGGCGATGCTGGCTCCGATGAAGAACCCGGCGTGGTAGCCGTCCAAGTTGCTCAGGGTCATCACGTTGTTCGCGACGTCACTCGTCTGCTTGCCTTGACCGAGTTCGTCGCAGACCTCGTGACCGGCGGCGATCGCAGCCTGCTGCGACTTGAAGGTGATGCCTCTGGACGAGAGCGCGCCCAGGAAACTGCCGCTGTCGACGGCGAGGTCCGCGTGCGCGGCCGGGGTTGCCACTGCCACGACGCCGAGTACCGCTAAGGCCAAGACAAGGCCGGTCAGTAGTGAGCGCAGTGGGCTGGGCGAACGCCCTTGGGTGGTGGCGACCGCGGCGGATACCTCAGTGAATGCGGAAGTCGTCATGGCTGTCTCCAATCTGGATGAGTAGGAGTTCGGCGAGATCGCCGATATTTGTTTGACGTTGGCGGGGTGGCTGTCAGATCAAGATCGGAATGAGGCCGGCGGCGAAGATCAGGTAGAGCAGTGCGGACACGGCGAGCCGGGTCGGGGTGAGCTTGTTGGCACGCATCGTCACGAGCAGGTAGGCGATGGCTGCCATGGTGACGGCGCCCGACCAGAGCAGAGCGTGGTCGAGTCGCCAGTCGGTGAAGAGCAGACCCAGGCCGCTGGGCACGGTCGCTTGTATCATCATCGCCCCGGAGATATTAGCCAGTGCGAGTTGGGTTTTGCCTTGCCGGACCCAGATGATCGCGTTCATGATTTCGGGCAGTTCGGTGGCGATCGGGGACAGCAGCAGGGCGGTGACGGCCCCCGACAGCCCGAGCATGGGGCCGATGGCGTCGAGTTGATGGACGAATACTTGCGAGGCCACGAAGATCACGGCCAATGCGCCCAGCGTCTGCACCAGGACCAACGAAGTTGCCGGCCGCGCCGCGCGCGATTGCAGCTTGAGCGGCGCTAATTTCTGCTCGTGGTGGTCTTCGCCTGTGCCGCCGCGGATTTCGCGCCAGAAGTAGACGCCGTAGGCGGCGAAAAATAGCAGGCCCAGCCACGGCTTGATCGCAAACGCCACCAAGCCGAGAGCGACTTTGACCACGAACACGGCCATGAACCAACGCTGGTCTTTGACCAGGCGGGCCGTGTAAGCGCGGTCGGACAAGATCGCGCCACCGTCGTCGCCGCGCTCACGAGTGGGCGGATCCAGGCTTGCCGCCCCGACTCCGGCGCTGACCAGTTCGCGGCAGTGGATGCGGGTTTGGCTGCGGCGGCGCAGCAGCAGCATGGCACCGGTCACCCCGTAGGCGACGGTGGCCAAAACCAGCGGGCCGCCCATGGCCGCACCGACACCGATGTTGCGGATTTCGGCGGTCGGCCCGGTGGTGACGGCGACGAGGGTGACTACTGACTCCGGCAGTGCTGTGCCGAACGCCGCCAGGATGGTCCCGACTGCCATGGCCCCGATATTGAGTCGCTGGCCGAGCCACTCCACGGCATTGACGAACCACTCGCAGGACAGGTAAATCGCCACCGCGCAGGCGATCAGCAGCAAGATATGCACCATCGGTGTCTGCCTTCCTTCTCGGCACCCGGATGGGGAGCACTGCAGCTAGCTGTTCAAGTCGCTCCTCATCTTGCTCACATTTCGTCATATTCGCAAGTGTTAAAATGTTTGATGAGGCGAACCTCATGCTCACCCGTGCGTAAGAATGGATGCCGCCATGGCAAACCAAAAAGTACGACGACCCGAAACCGGACCCGGGGTGCCGCGCATTGAACCCACCCGTCCGCAATTAGCCTCGGCCGCAGCTACATTCACGCTGCTGAGCAATCCGACACGGCTACACGTGCTTTGGCTCGCTGCCCAGGACGTTCACGACGTCACCACGCTGGCCGAACGCACCGGCGTCGGCGTCGCCACCATGAGTCAGCATCTGAGCAAACTCCGCCTGGCCGGCCTTATCAGCGCCCGCCAAGACGGTCGGCGCCACATTTACACCGTCGAGGACCCTCATGTGCTCACCTTGGTGCAGCAAATTTTCGCGCACATCGCCCCTGACGGCAGCCTCGCACCCGACCCGCCGCGAGGTTGAGGTTGATGCTGCTAACAGGTCCCAGGTCGACCGGTGAACATGTCTGTGCCGCAACCGGGGTCGGAATTGGGCGGAGGAGCCTCTCCGTCCCAAACATTGCTAGAAGAGAGTCCACCTTTGAAAGGGACGTTTCCTTGGCCACCCTTGACCCAAAACCAGGTGTGGCAGATATTCATGTCCCAGTTGAAAGCCGTGCCCGGACCTGAATGTTCGGTCACGCGAGGGTCGTATTGCATAGGCTCTCCTGGGCACCAGTGATGGGGCGCCTGAGCCTGTGCAGTGCCTGATGCCAGCGCCAGAACACCGGACGTCAACAGAGTCGCGGCTAGGCCAAGGATTAATGGCTTCATAACCGGAGTTTCCTCTTCACCGGCTCCGTGCACATGGGGCATTTGCCCCATCTGTGTGAGTGCGTGAATCGGTGCGATAAGGCGCAGTGCAGTGCTTTACGTGTGTGTTTGTCGTTCTGGATTTCTTCTCTCGCAGATCCCAGTGAGCCGGTCAATCAGAACGACGACACACTGCCGATGAGCAGATACTCCAGAGGGAGAACGAAGGCATAGTCCGAACCCTCGGAGTCCAAGAATGCAGAAACCCCGTAGTTTCCGGCGTCGAATAAGTCTGACGCTTTTGTTATCAGGCTCTCGCCGTAGGTGAATGCATCTTGCGCGAGAGTTTCGGCTTGAGCGAAATCTGTGGGTTCCGTCAACAGGAAGTTCTCGCTGTAACCGCTGTATACCGGATTGTTCGTCAGCGCGTCGACGCCTCCGACGTAGGCATCCTGCGGCACCCACAGCGAATTGTCATCCACACCGTCGAAGAGTGCTGTCAGACCGCCGGCCACATCACCGCCGGCGAAATCCGTCGAAGCGAGATCGTAAGCGGTCTGACCGCTGGAGACGGCATAGTTGATGGCGTCGATGGTTGAGTCGTAGACGTCGGCGCGGGCCGTCGGTGCTGTCGTCGCCGACATCACCGCAGCGGCGCCGAGAGCACCAGCGGTCGCTGCCAGGCCGACTAAAATCCCAGATCGAATGTCATTCACGATGTGCCCCATGTCTTTTGCGCATGAACCGGACGTGTTCACATATGGATTTGCTAGCGAATCGTAAGTGCCTGGCGGTAGCGGTTCTATAGGGAATTCGGCCTATCTTCCGGTGTGCGATCGCATTGCGCCCGACGGCCGCGGAGTGCCGGTAGCTAAAGCCTTCGGCTGGTCAGCCAGGAGTGGATGCGTTCTGCGACGCCGGCCCAGCCAGGTTCGAGCATCATGTTGTGTCCCATGTCAGGGAACACCTCGGCCTGCGTGCCGTACGCGCGTGCGGTCGCGTGTACTTCCTTCACCGTGAAGCACCCATCACGATCTGCGCCGAGTACCAGAAGCGGTGTGGCGACGCGCTTCGGGCGGGGAAGACGAAGCAACGATGCGTCGAACGGTATTCGCTGACTCTCTTCCTGAAGCAGAGCGGCGTAACGCAGGACTTCCGCCTCTGGGGTTCGCTCTGAAAAGAACTTCTCGCGAACGATTTCCGGTGATCTGAAGATTTGCAACGACTTTCCCGTGAGTAACGCCCTCGTCATCGGCCAAGGCTGCCGCTTTGTCCAGCGCAAGAGAAATGGGAAGAGTCCCCGCGAGGGGATCGACGCGAGCAATACGCCGGCGGGCGCCCGGTGCTTCTCGAGATACTTCTGTACGACGAAGCCACCCATCGAGTGGCCGATCACGACCGGCGGTGTCGGCAGACCTGCTGCCGCCGTCGCCACATCGTCGACGTAGTCAGCAATCGAAATAGCACGCATCGGCTTCGATGCCGAGCTTGTGCCGTGACCGCGCAGGCTCAGGGCGAGCGCGCGATATCCGTTGTCCGCGAAGAAATCCAGGAAATGCTCGTCCCAGCACCAGGCCGCATGCCAGGCGCCGTGCACGAAGAGAAGCGGGGTTGGGTGAGTGTCGCTACAGGATCCTTTGTCGATCAGTTCGGGCATTCGAGCGGAGCCCGCTATACAGACAAATCGCGGCGCAACTTGGCCACGTGCCCGGTGGCCTTGACGTTGTACTGCGCCTCGGCGATCTTGCCCTTCTCGTCGACGACGAACGTCGAACGAATGACCCCCTGGACGGTCTTGCCGTACATCTTCTTCTCGCCGTAGGCGCCGTATGCCGTCAACACTGTGCGCTCGGGGTCGGACAGCAGCGGGAAGGTCAGGCCCTCGGCGTCACGGAATTTGGCCAGCTTCTCCGGCTTGTCGGGGGAGATGCCGACGACGTCGAGACCGGCGCCGTTGAGCTCGCTCAGGCTGTCGCGGAAGTCGCAGGCCTGCTTGGTGCAGCCGGGTGTCGATGCCGCGGGATAGAAGTAGACGATCACGCGACGCCCTTTGAAATCGGCGAGCGAGACTTTCTTGCCGTCAGCGTCAGGAAGGCTGAAGACGGGCGCTTTGTCGCCTTCCGAGAGGCGTGCGTTGTCGGTCACGAAGCTGCCTTTCTGTTCACCGGCAGGTGGGATGAGTGCCGGCTGATCTAGGGTAGGTCGGCAGGCACCAACTTAGACCGCTCCCGGTCTGGGTTCGCCGACGACAGGGAGGACGAGAGTGGCGGAGCGGGATCCTGACACCATCAAGCAGGACATCGATAAGGCCCGTGATCAGCTCGCCTCGACCGTCGACTCGCTGGCCGTGCGGGCCAACCCCCGCCGGCTCGCCGACGACGCTAAAGCCCGGGTGATTGGGTTCGTCAAGAAGCCCGCAGTCGTCGTATCGCTGGCTGGACTTGCGGCGCTTGCCGCCGCTCTCACCGTGCGCCGAATCCGCAACAAGTAGCGGCGGATCAGCTGGCCTGGACGGCCCTCGTCCACGCCAGCGGGTTCAGTTCGCGGAATGGATCTCCGGCGCGAATCTCCAACAGCTCGTCAAGGATTGCTTCGAGCGAATCTTGTGTTCGCTTTTTAACTGACCCAACCCATTCGTCGGCCGATGCACCGTTTGGTCGTGTGGTCTCGATCGGCCGTCCGAATCGCAGATACATCCGCTGAGGCCGGGGAATCAGGGTGGGTCCGACGCCCCGCATCAACGGCATAGCCATGTCGGAATTCCCGGACAGCCTGGTGCCGACGGTCCGACTGAGCCGGCCCATCACACTGTCGCGGGTGAACAGGCTCTTGTAGACGTCGTCGCCGCCGACCAGTCCGACCGGGACGATCGGGTAGTCGTTCTCCGCTGCGATGCGGGCAAATCCGGCCCGCCCGGTCCAATTCAGGTGGTATTCCTCGCCTTTGAATTTCGCTATCTCGCGGCCCCCGCCCGGGAACACCAGGACGGTCTGGTTGTCGCGCATGAGTTCTCGCGCTGCATCGGGGGCGCCGACCACGCCGCCATAGGCGATCATCAGGTCGCGGCTGAGGCCCGGGCGTTCTCCGATTCGACGATCCGCCAGGGTGCGCACGCGAGCTCCGATCGCTCGTCGCACGAAGTGTGGAATCAACAGAACTTCGCCGCCGATGAACTGAGTGTGGTTGCCCACCAACAGAAATCGTCCATCGGCCGGCAGCGTATCCAGGCCACTCACATACGGCCGGGTCAGGTCGATGAGGGGAGCGATATGGCCCTGGAGCCCGTCCAGCGCGGAGCGCAGGCCCTGCACCCGTCGCGATGGATGCACCACGGCTTCGGAGTCCATCGGGTGATTTACGAGTAAGTCGGCGGCATCTGACGGCATCACACCAATGTAGCAAACGAACTAGTTCGTATGGTTAAACTACTCGTGTGCGGACCACCACAGAGTTACGGGAAACGATCCTGGCAGCGGCTCGATCCGAGTTCGCCCACTACGGGCTGGCCGGCGCCCGGATCGACCGGATCGCGAAGTCCGCGGCGGCCAGTAAAGAGCGCCTCTACGCCCACTTCACCGACAAGGAGGCGCTGTTCCGTGGTGTGGTCGCCGCCGATATGGCGGAATTCTTCGCCGCGGTGACACTGCGCGGCGACGCGGTTCCAGAATTTGTCGGCGACATCTACGACCTCGCATGTCGACGTCCTGAACACCTACGCATGATGACGTGGGCCAATCTCGAAGGACTCGCGCTCGAACCCCCTCCCGTCGAGGAAGGCGAATCCATCGCAACGCGAGACATCGGTGTGATCAAGGCCGCGCAAGCCGCTGGGCAGGTGGACGCAGCATGGGAACCCATGGACCTGCTGGTGCTGCTTTTCGGAATCGGGCTGGCCTGGGCTCAATCGCCACATCCCGATGCGTTGGCGGCCGACCCGGTGATCGTCGCGGCTCGGCGCGCGGCCGCTGTCGAAGCGGCCCGTCGGATCATCACCCCGGCAGGCTGATTCGGTCGCCCGAAGAAACGTCCCATTCAAACGTCTGTGGCACCCTATTCTTAGGATGCCCTTGCCTGTACCGGTCGCGCGGGTCGTGAACCAAACCAGCGGCGCATTCGTTTGAACCACCGGAAGGCTGGTTATGGACGTTCCGGAAGCCAACCGGACACTGGTCGCCGACGCGTTCGCGCGGCTGTCCGCCGAGGATCGCGCGATTGTCCGACGCGCGTACCATTATCGCTGGACAACTGCACAAATCGCCACGGAACTGGGTATCGCCGAAGGCGCCGTGAAATCGCGGTTGCATCATGCGCTGCGAGCCCTGCAGCTGACGCTGCAGGAGATGGGAGTGGCACCATGACTGCCTTTCCCGGGCCCGGCGGACCCGCGCGTGGCCACGACGGCGACAAGTACGCCGAATGGGATGCGGCCTATGTGCTGGGGTCATTGTCCGAGATCGACAGGCACGAATTCGATGCACACCTCGATGAGTGCCCGGCATGTCGAGAAGGCGTGAGCGAGCTCTCCGGCGTGCCCGCCCTGCTTTCGTTACTCGACTTCGACGAGATCACGGACGAAGACGACCCGATGACAATTCGGCCACCGCGGGCGCGGCCGAGTCTGGTGGGTCGGCAGTGGGAAATGTCTGCTTTTGCAGGCCTGCTGGACCGTGCACTCGACGGCCACGGCTCGGTGGTCGGCGTGGTCGGCTCGCCTGGCATAGGCAAAAGCCGTCTGGTGCGCGAAGTTTCGGCGATGGCAGATGCTCTTGCCGTCGACGTGTTCACCGCTTTCTGCGAATCGCACACCAGCCAGGTCCCCTTTCATACCGTGACGCGACTGCTGCGCGCGGTCACCGGCGTCGAGGGTCTCGACCCAGTTGCCGCCCGGGCCGAGATCCGGACTCAGGCTCCGGATGCGGCGGCGGAAGACTTGTTGCTCTTCGATGACCTGCTGGGTGTCGCCGATCCCGATGTTGAGCTGCCGAAGATCGACGCGGATGCCCGTCGGCGCCGATTGACCATGCTGGTCAATGCCGCTTCGCTGGCCCGCTGCGCCCCGGCAGTTTTTGTCATCGAGGACACCCACTGGATCGACGAGGTCAGCGAGTCGCTGTTGGCCGATTTCTTTTCG
>CBAAAS010000042.1:8007-10880 GCA_964658855.1 uncultured Mycobacterium sp. | reverse complement strand
ACACACAACAAACCCCGTGCCCCCCAAAACCCTTGGGGGGCACGGGCATTTGCGCATTAAGCACCTAATTCGATGTGGCCGAGCCGGCCGCGGGAAGCCGCTGAAACACTCGGCGCGCCGGCGCCCAGCAAACGCTCGGCAAGAAATCGGCAATTGTTGCATTCGGGTCTCGTAGGTCGCGGTAGCGCAACGCTACGGTTGCAAATGGTTATCGAACCGTGTCACTACTGTGACAAAAGTACCCTAACGTTATCAAAGTGAAATCTGTGCTCTATGTGCATGGAGTGCTAACGGAGGGGAGCTCTACATGACCACCAGCGAGACGGCCGGCCATTTGCGCCGGCCAACGATGGGTCGGACGAGATCGAACGCTGGGCGGCTTGCGTGGGGTGCCGCCGGGTTGGTGGCGTCCTCTACAGCGGTTGTGCGGCCGGTGATCGTGACCGCGGCCGTGTTCAGCATGGCCTTGGCATCGATTCCCGCGGCTCATGCGGACTCGGCCGGCGACGCCATGGCGCCGGTGCTGAACGGTGTCGGTATCGGAAACAACGGCCCGGTGAGTGGTGCCATTGCGCAAATGGGGCAGTCCATCTGTCCCATGCTGGTCAAACCCGGCGGTAGCTTGGCCAGCAGCGCGGCGGAGATCAGCGGTCACGGTGGCCTGATGCCACCCATGGCCGGCTTCCTGACCAGCATGGCGATCCAGACCCAATGCCCGGGATGGATGACATCGGTCGCCAACGGCAACATGCCGTTCCCGCTTCCTGGTGGCGGTGGCCCGGGCCTCCCTCTCGGGCTACCCGGGGCGCCCGGTCCGCAGTCACTGCTGCCTGGGATGAATCCCCTTGGTGGGCAACCGCGACCGTTTCCGGGGTTCTAGGCTCGCTCGCCGGGTCGGTGGTCAGTCGAACAGAGGCAACGTCGCGGAGCTCGTCTCCAATGCGAGCAGCAAACGTTTCCGATCGAGACCGCCGCCGTACCCGGTGAGGCTGCCGCTGGCACCGATCACCCGGTGACACGGAACGATGATGGCAATTGGGTTGTGGCCGTTAGCTAGTCCGACCGCGCGGGCTGCGCCCCGGGCTCCGATCTGTTCCGCGATGTCGCCGTAGGACCGGGTCTCGCCGAACGGGATGGTCAGCAGAGCCTGCCAGACGCGTCGCTGGAATTCGGTGCCCTGAAGGTCGAATTCCAGCTCGAAGTCGGTCAGTTCGCCCGCGAAATACCCGTCGAGCTGGCCGACAACGTCCTGAAAAGCTGTGCAATCCTCCGACCATCCGGTGCGCTTCGGCTCGTAGGTTTGGTCGACCATCCTGAGGTTGCTGAGCACCCGACCGCGACCGGCCAGCGTGAGCAAACCGATCGGGCTGTCGATGATTCGGTAATGGATCATGCGGTCTCCTTGACTGGCCAGTGGTTCACCGAATGGTCCAGCGTCGTCCACAGATGCTGCGTCGCGTAGGAACGCCATGGGCGCCATCGCCGACTTCGCGCGGTCAATTCCCGGTGATCGGTGGGCAAGCCCAATTGCTCTGCTGCCAAACGCAATCCGAGATCGCTGGCGGGGAAGGCGTCGGGATCACCGAGACCGCGCATCGCAATAACCTCCGCGGTCCACGGCCCGATCCCAGGCAGCGCCAGCAGTTGATCACGTGCAGCATCCCAGTCGCAGCCGGCATTGAGCACGACGCTGCCGTCGGCCAGTGCGGCGACAAGCCCGGTGATCGTGCGGCGTCGCGTGGCCGGAAGCGCCAGGTGAACGGGGTCGATATCGCCGAGCTGCTCGACCGATGGAAACGTATGCGTCAGTCCGCCGTGGGCGTCGTCAATCGAATCGCCGTAAGCCACGACCAATCTGCTGGCATGGGTCCGCGCCGCCTTCATCGACACTTGCTGACCCAGGACCGCGCGAACGGCGAGTTCGGCCTCGTCCACAGTGCGCGGAATCCGTTGCCCGGGTGCGTTGGCCACGACGGGGGCAAGCGTCGTATCGGCACTCAGGACGTCGATCACTGCATCGGGGTCGGCGTCGAGGTCGAGCAATCGTCGGCAGCGCGATATCGCAGTGGTCAGATCGCGAAAGTCGTCGAGCACCAGGACGCATCGGACATGGTCGGACCCCGGCGTCAGGCTGGCGGTCCCGTTGCCGAACGGCAGCCTCAGCGTGCGTCGATACGCGCCGTCGCGCACTTCTTCGCAGCCGAGGACAACGCTGGCGGCCAGGTGGCCGAACAGCCCTTCGTAGGCGAACGGGACCCGCACCGGCAGGCGCAGCGACACTGCTCCCGGTGCGCGCAGCTCGGTCGCGTCGTGAAGGCGGCGTGCGGTCGCGCGTCGGCGCAATTCAGTCGGCGTGCTGTCGGACACCAGTCGCACGGTTTCGTTGAACTGGCGAATGCTGGAAAAGCCTGCGGCAAAAGCGATGTCGCCGAAGGGAAGATCTGTGGTCTCGATGAGTATCCGCGCGGTCTGGGTGCGCTGCGCGCGGGCGAGGGCGAGCGGGCCAGCGCCGGTTTCCTCTTGCAGGAGTCGTTGAAGTTGCCGGGTGGTGTAGCCGAGGCGAGCGGCCAGACCCACGACGCCTTCGCGATCGACCGTGCCGTCAGCGATCAGCCTCATGGCCTGGGCGACGAGGTCGTCGCGAATGTTCCATTCCGGCGAGCCCGGTGACGCATCCGGACGGCACCGTTTGCACGCCCGATAACCGGCGCGTTGCGCTGCTGCTGCGGTCGGGTAGAACCGCATGTTGCGGGCGAACGGCGGACGGACCGGACAGCTGGGGCGGCAATAAATTCCGGTGGTGCGCACGGCAGTGACGAACCAGCCGTCGAACCGGGCGTCCTTCGATTGGACGGCGCGGTAGCAGCGGTCGA